>LOBW01000050.1 GCA_001516585.1 Thermocladium sp. ECH_B | reverse complement strand
TCAGCTTTCTTTCCTGGAACCCATTTGGTAGGAGGCGAACCACGTTAGTCCTCCTATTCTTGAATTCGATTTCTTTGATGCCCCCTCCCGGTATTGCGGGGGGAATCGGCCTCCGCTCCTCATTCAAGAAATTGACCGGAAGAGGGCATCCTGAAGAGAGGTGTTTAGGCTTAAAAAAAGTTTTCTATAAGGGGGTTATCCATCCCCGGCCCTGATGGGGCGAGGCTTTCCGCCCCCTTAACCCCCATTTTGGTAAAGTCCATGCATTGAGGAAGCATCTAGGGGATTGGGAGCCTTTAGGGGGTGTCGTAATTGGTTTGGGAAAGTATTTAATGCCAGCCTTATTGCCGCGTATCATGAATGCCTCCTTTAGGTTCCCGGTCACTAGGCCTAGGAGATTACGGTTAAACCCACTTATTCGGGACTCCGTGGCGGAGACATCATTATCCCCCAGCAATTTCATTATGCCCCTATTCATAACTGATGCCGACTCCCCCCAACGAATAGAGGCAATGCCGGGGCAATTTAGGTGGCCTATTGGCGATGCATTGATTAGAACCGTGCAGGGATTAATCGATTTAGGCATACATAACCTGATACTGTTCGGGGTTACTAATAGGAAGGACCCCATGGCTAGCGAGGCAACCAATAGGAACGGCGTGGTTCCGCGGGGCATTAGGTTGCTTAGGCAGGCATTCGGCAGGAGGATCACCATATTCGCCGATCTCTGCATGTGTGATTACACGGATCATGGGCATTGCGGCGTAGTGTCTGGCTCGGGAGCTGATTATTATATTGATAATGATACGACGCTTAAGATTTATGGAGAGATAGCAGTTAATTACGCTGAGGCTGGGGCCGACGTCATTGCGCCATCAGGCATGATGGATGGGCAGGTCCAAGCAATTCGCGGCGCACTGGATGATGGTGGTTACGAGAATGTCCCCATAATGTCCTATAGCGCTAAGTACGCCAGCGTATTTTATGGTCCCTTCCGCGAGGCCGCGAATAGCGCCCCCAAGTTTGGGGATAGGAGGAGCTACCAAATGGATCCACGTAATGCGTTTGAGGCGCTTAAGGAGGTTGCCATGGATATCGAGGAGGGGGCAGACATAGTCATGGTGAAGCCGGCCATGCCTTACCTGGATGTGGTGCGGCTCGTTAAGCAGAGCTTCCCAGAGGTCCCGCTCGCAGCGTATCAAGTGTCCGGGGAGTACTCAATGATAAAGGCCGCCGCGGCTGCCGGCTGGATCGATGAGGGGAGGGCCGTAATGGAGAGCTTGATTTCGATAAGGAGGGCGGGGGCCGACTTGATTTTAACCTATTTTGCGCCGGATGCGGCTCGAATGCTTAGGGATGGGGCTTCATTCTTCTAAATATTATAGATAGATAAAAATATGAAAAGGTTTAAATACAGAGCATAAATTGACGAATTGATTAATGATGGACATTAAGTCCCTCCTATCAGAGAGGACTCAATTCATGAAGGCAAGCGATATACGTGAATTATTGAAGTGGGTGACGGAGGACGTCATATCGCTCGGCGGCGGAATGCCGGATCCAAGCACATTCCCAAGGGAATTAGCCGACATAGCTAGGGACGTAATAATAACCAAGGGAAGCAGCGCATTACAATATGGAAAGACAGAGGGAGTGGATGACCTAAAGGATGAATTAATTAGATTCATGGCCAAGGATGGAATAAAGGCCAGCCGCGAAGAAATAATAATAACAACGGGAAGCCAGGAAGCACTGGATCTAATTGGTAGAATAACTATTAATGCGGGAGACGCCGTGATAACGGAGAGACCGACCTACTTGGCTGCACTCCAGGCATTTAAGGCGTATCGCCCACGCATAATTGGCGTAGACATGGATTCGGACGGCATGATAATGACTAAGCTCGAGGATGCCATAAGGAAGAGCATTAATGATGGGAACAAGATAAAATTCATTTACGTGATACCAACATGCCAAAACCCGACAGGCATAAGCATGAGCATCGATAGGCGCAAGCACCTAATGGAGCTGGCGAGCAAGTACGACCTACTGATAGTGGAGGATAATCCTTACAGTTACTTCCTGTTCGACGGCATCTATGTACCTCCCCTTAAATCGATGGATACGGAGAATAGGGTTGTCTATATGTCCACTTTCAGCAAAATAATCGCGCCGGGGATACGCGTTGGTTGGGTGGTTGGGGATAAGGACCTAATACGGTGGATAGCAATGGCGAAGCAAGCCGTTGATCTACACACATCAACGCTAAGCCAATACATTGCGCTGGAGGCATTGAGGAGAGGCATAATAGAACGCAATATCCCCAAGATACGTGAAGCCTATAAGGTTAAGAGGGACGCCATGCTGGACGCATTAGCTAAATACATGCCGGAGCAAGTCACGTGGACGAGGCCCATCGGCGGCATGTTCGTATGGGCATCAGCCCAAGGCATACGGACCGAGGATATGCTGCCAATTGCCGTAAGCAAGTATAAGGTTGCATACGTGCCGGGCAAATCATTCTACCCAGATGAAGACGTCCACACATCAATGAGGCTTAACTTCACGTATCCCTCTGTCGACATGATATATGAAGGCATTAGAAGGCTAAGCAATGCAATTAAGGAGGAGCTGAGCAAGAATCAACATTAATCTGGCCGCCCCACCAATAAGTGGCGAGGCTTGCCATTTCCCTTTATCTTTTTGGGGGTTAAGGGGGCGGAAGCCCCGTTAGGGNGNGGTAGTTCACCACTAGATGAGGCCCATTTCCCTCATTGTCTCCAGGGTTAGGATGGTCACGCCGGCAGCTCCCCTAACTATATTATCCCCCAGAATCACCATTCTGAGGTAACCCGCCTTAATGCTTAATCTACCGATGGAGACCGCCATTGGGTCAAGATCCCGCAGCGGCTGTGGTCCATCGCTTCTCTTAACCAGAATTAGGGGCCTAGGGGGCGCCGTGGGCAAGCCGCGTTGCTGCGGAAATGATGAGTNCTCCTCTATTGCCTTAACCGCATCGTTGATCCCCATGGATACGCCGAGCTCGGCCTCTATGATAGCCATGTGGCCATACTTAACGGGAACCCTAGTGCTCGTGGCGTGTACGTCTATTCCCCACTCCATTATTTTGCCTAGCTCAGCCTCTATTTTCTCCTCTTCGCCCTTTATGTATGGAATCACGTTGCCCTCTATTGATAGAAATGATACCCCCATGTAGCCGGCTCCCGAAACTGACTGCATNGTCGTCACGAAGAGCCTCCTCAACTTATCCCTGAATGGGGCGAGAGCGAGGGAGATTATTGCAGTGGTGCAATTGGGATTCTTAACAAGCCAATCGCCTCTCCCCCTAATCATTTCCAGGGCCCTCCAATTAACCTCTGGATTAATTAATGGAGTGCCATTATCCATGCGACCCGGAGACGCGTTGGAGATGACGTTTATTCCGCTCCTAACTAATCCAGGCTCCACCTTGGCCGCAACATCATTAGGCAAGGCCGAAAGTACCACATCGACATCCCTGTGATCACTTGGATCCGTGGAGACCAACTCCATATCACATACGTATTCCGGAACCTCCCCATTAATGACCCACTTAACTGCCTCACAGTACTTCTGCCCAATCTTGGCCGGCGATGCCGAGACCTTAGTTAACTCTATGTATGGGTGGCCCTCCAGTAATTTAACCATGGTTTGCCCAACTATTCCTGTGGAGCCGAGCAGGGAAACCCTTATCTTGCCCATGAAATCACCCACTCATGAAGGCTTCGCGCAGCCGCCGCCGCATTTTCCTCATCGCCTAGAACCAAGCCGAAGGCATTGCCGCCCCTATCCCTGAAGTCCAGCCTAATCGGCACCTCACGGGGATCCATGTGACCAATGACGGCGACCGCGTATCCTCTGCCCCCTATCCTGGCGGCATCAAACACGGCAACGGCCTTGGGTCCCCTCCTGGTTTTCCTGGAAATAATCGTTCCCATGCCGCTGCCAGGCATGGTTATCACGGCAACGATGTCTGTATCTATTAATGGCTCGAACGTCTTGGGGTGGAACTTCTTTCCTCCCATTATAGAGAAGACGTATGCCTCCTCAATACTCATGGAGTCCACGAGCCTTGGATTATTCACTATTCTAGGGTCTCCACTATATATGCCCGGCACATCAGTGTAGAAAGTGATTTGGGAGGCGCCTAGGTAATAGGCTAGGAGGGAGGCAGTGTAATCGCTGCCGCCTCTCCCCAACGTGCCTGGAGTACCGTTCCTGAACCAACCAATGAAGCCGGGAATCACTGGAATTATTCCTCTATTAATTAATGAAGTGAGCCTCTGTCTAACGTAGAATCCGCTTAATCCGCTGATCCTTGATCCACTGCGTGACTCTTCTATTAGTATTCCCGGGTCATATACTGGCCTGGCATTTGCTCCAATAGTCTCCAGGGCCGCTGCCATGATGATTATCGAGAATAATTCGCCGTGGGCTATAACTGCGTCCTGGTTATTCATGAGGAGGTGCCGCATGGCTGATGATGCGACATCCCGCAGCAAACCCATGTAGAGAGCCCTATTTGGGGGCGATACTTCATTTAAGGCATCAATGTATAGGTCGTGGATCTCATTTAGGGCATTAATGTCTTGACGCTGCGCGGCCAGAACTAACTTATCGGTTACTCCCCTCATTGCTGAAATAACTGGTATGCAATCATTAATTATGGGTGCCAAGTTCGCATAATCTTTACCGCTTCTCAATAATGAACCGCCTATTTTACATATATTATAGCTTTCTAGTCGTAATTTCCTGTTTCCATTGAGGTCACTAAATAGCCTCGATATTTCGCTTAATAAATATTACAACGCAGAGAGACGGAAATAACCATGCACAGCATAGCGGCGGATCAAGGAAATACATGACCGCAACGCGTAGAGGGGAGGGGAGCAATGCCATTATTCGGCAAGTAGACCGTGGATGCCCAAAATATTAAAAAGCGTTATGGGTAGCGGCGCTGACGTGACTACGACCTTTAAATGCGAACCCAACTGCGCATCGTGCTGCAAGTTAAGCCCAATAACCGTGCTTCCCCATGAAGTTTACCTGCTGCAGCGGGAAGCCGAGGAGCTGGGGATTGAGGCTGCTTTCTCTCCGTCCTATATAGTTGTCGATGAATTAAATAAAGTTAGGATAGTTCTCTCATACTTGTTAATGCTTAATGGGAGGGGGGAGTGTCCCTTCCTGAGGGGAACGAAGTGCCTTGTGCATGATTCATATAAACCATTGACTTGCAGATCATTCCCATACTTGCCCAGGATAATTAGGTACTCCATGGATACGGCCACCAAAACCATAGACTTCGATGTATCATTCGTTGCATCATATGCGTGCCCAGTCGTGAAGCGAGATGATCCTGGATACGGCAACGGCGATATGCGGGTATATTTCAAGAACGAGGTACCGCATGCGCGGGAAGCCATAGCCCTCAGGAAATTCTATGCAGCGACGCTGACTCAAATGTGGAGAAGCGGCGCAATTGAGTTAACGGATGAAGATGGGAGAACAGTTCCTTATCCCCTCGTCAATGGCTATTTCTTCATTAGGCAGCGAATGCCCATGATAACCCTCAACGTCATTAATGATATAGCGATGAAGGCAAGGAGGGAGGCCGAGCAGTAACTCGCATTTTCTATGAATGGCATCCTCCAACTAGCTGACTCCTCCCCGCCCTGAAGGGGCGAGGGTTCTACGCCCACTAGGGTGAAGGACGACTTAACTTTAAATGATCGCGTCTTCTCGTGCCCCAGGTGCGGTTGGACCGTGGATAGGGACTATAATTAGGCGCTCAACCACTTGAGGAGGGCAGGGTGGAAGCCGCCCGCAGCGCCCGTGGAGCTCTGCCCACTACCCGTAACGATGCAGGCGGGGCGGGGAAACCCCGTTAGGGCGGGGTAGCTCATAGCGACGACAATGTTAAAAACACCTAAGGTCACTATACGTAATGCGGCTCCTCTTAATTCACGCGGAGGACTTCAGCTACACAGTTAAGGAGAAGGCAATAAATGAACCAGAGCCTCTCGATAAGAAGGAATATTCTGCGAAGAATGCTTTAGTGGTATTCACAACGGTGGAGAGCGTCGATAATGATGCCTCCGAGTTCCTGGAATCCGTTTCAAATGATATAATAGATGTGGCTAGGAAGGTGAAGGCAAGCGTCATAGTTATTTATCCATATGCGCACCTCAGCCCTGACTTGGCGCCGCCAACTAAGGCAATAGATATACTAAGTAAGTTATTCAACTCAGTTAAGGAGAAGGCTGGCACTGAAGTGGAGAAGGCACCATTCGGTTGGTACAAGGCATTCAGCATCAAATGCCTGGGCCATCCCCTATCCGAGTTAAGCAGAACAATAACCCCATCATCGATAAAGAAGCAGGAGCAGAAGGTAATTAATGATTTCTATGTTGTATTAACCCCCAATGGAGAGGAGTTCCCGGCCGATAAGTATCAATTCAAACCTAGCGAGGAGGATCTAAGGATCCTCGTGGAGAAGGAGGTGTTTAAGCATGAGTTAGGGGGAGGAAAGGCGCCGAGGTACTTGGATTACTGTAGGAAGTTCGGATTTGAGTGGGAACCATTATCCGACGTGGGCCACATGAGGTATGGACCCATGGCAACCCTCATGATGGAGCTCGTGGAGGATTACGCTTGGAAGGCAGCTAATGATTTGGGATTCCCCGCCTTCAAGATAAGGGGAACCAATATGTTTAGGACAGATCAACGCGCAATATCCGAGCACGCTAAACTATTTGGGGAGAGGATGTATATGACTGAGGCCGATGAAGAGTTGCTGATGAGGTATGCGGCGTGTTTTCAGCAATTCGCCATGATAAAGGACTGGGTTCTAAGTTATAGGGACGTGCCTCTAGGCATGCTTGAGATAGCGGATAGCTATAGGTATGAGCAGCCTGGCGAGACAGTGCTCTGCTTTAGGCTGAGGAGATTCTATATGCCTGACCTACATATATTCGTGAAGGACTTGGAGCAGGCAATGGAGGTTGGGTTGAGACTTCATGGGAAGATATTCAGCGAGATAAGGAATATTGGAAGAGACTACGTGAGTCTCTATAACGTGACGAGGGGATTCTTCGATGAGCATAAGGACTATCTATTCACTCTAGCCAAGAGGGAGGGGAAGCCAATACTTGTCCGCGTATTAAATGAGTCAAAGTATTACTGGGTGCTTAACGTTGAGTATCACATAATAGATCAATTAAAGAGACCCAGGGAGATAGCTACATTCCAGTTCGATATAGGCAATGCGCAGAGGTTCGGCATAAAGTACGTGGATGAGAGTAATCAGTTAAGGTACCCCGTCATAATACATACAGCGATACTTGGATCCGTTGAAAGATTCATTTTCGCGCTTCTGGATAAGGCCGCCATAGATGAGGAGGCCGGCAAAGTGCCGAGGCTACCCACATGGATCACGCCAATACAGGCCAGGGTTATACCTGTCTCCAGGGATTACATTAATGGCGCAATGGATATAGCCAAGAAACTGATTGAGAGCGGGATCAGGGCTGATGTGGATGATAGGGATGAAACCCTCAACAAGAAGATAAGGGACGCGGAGACCCAGTGGGTGCCCTATATAGTAATAATTGGGGATAGAGAATTAAAGACAGGAATCCTCAGCGTGAGGATCAGGGGCTCCGGCCAAGCATCGCTTAGCATTGATGAATTGATCGGCTCCATATCGAAGGAAGTAGAGGGTTACCCAAGGAGACCGCTGACGATGCCTATTTTGGTCAGCAAGAAGACCTTCATTAGTTAAGTCCCGGCTTAGTCCAAGTATATTCCAGCCATTTCTATCCTGTGCCTCAATGATGCCCTCTCGTCCTCCGGGTATGATGCTATGAATCTCAGTATCTTCTTTTTATCTAATTGAATCGATGAATCCATTAATCTCTCGTTTAGTTCCTCCAGGAACTCCTCTGCATCATCGGTTGCCTCCTTCGCCTTCAGCACGACTAGGCCCTCCACCTTCATTGACTTGATCTCGGCTCCATTTATCTTGGCCATAATGTGATCGTCCAATAGTTCGTTCGGTATATACACATCTAGGGCGTTTTCCATTAAATCAACCCTAATCATTGCGTCTCCCGCCAGAACCTCTACGTACATGTTGCCGAATGCGGATGAACCGACGTCCCAATCATTTTCAGCGGCTATCCTCTCGAACTTATCTGGATTCATGAATGGACTCTCGCCCATTATGAATAGATCAATATCGTGAACATCCCAATAAATATTATACCCAATGGGGAGAACCATGCTTCCAATTAATTCGAAATCAATGCCATTGCTCCTCAAGGCATTGGCGACCCTGATTAGCGCATCAAAATACTTGCTTAATTCCCCTCTCATGCATGGCGGATTACGGACCAGTATAAAAATTATGGCCTACAATTCAATTTAATGATGAATAAGACAGGCGTAAACTGCTCCACCCTCACGGACGGGGTCTCTGGGGTTAAAAGATGAAAGACAAGGAAAGTGGTTGAAGCATCTCCATTAAGTTCCCGCAATATGGCTACTATTATCGCAATTACTTTATCGTTTTTATTTCATCCAGTGCCTGGCTAAACGTTGATGCTAGATTCACGTTCTTATAGATTATTACTCCACGGTCGCTTATAAGGTAATAAATATCTGGGTAACCATCTGGGTTATATTTCTCCGTTGCTGCGAGATCAGCATAGCCAGCCATGAACCAGTTGCGGGGCTGGCCTCCGAATCTCTGCATGAATTGGGGCAGCGGCATTCCCTGGTATCCTAAGTCATCATATGACTCCACCACCATCACCAATATCTTCTTCGCGGCAATAAGCGGGGCATAGTAATTAATGGTCTCTACTCCAGCCGCGCAACCGCTGCACCAAGTAGTTATGAAGTAGAGCAGGATATAGTGACCCCTTAACTGGGATAGATTCAGCGTAGTCCCATTAATCAATGTAAAGGAGACAGGGGGAGCCTCATCCCCCACGCTTATTCCAATTGATTTATGCGGCAGGGAAACAATTATGATCATTGCCATTACCGCTATGATTGCAATTGCTGCAATTATTATGGCTTGCCTCATCTTTTGCATGATTCACACCTTCCCTGAACGGATCTAGCAGAAAGGTATAGGGAGACCAACGAGAGGATCACTGCAATGCCAATCAGGATGGGGTCATATAACCCTATTAATCCCTGGATTTTGCCTGTCATCGTTATGGCTAGGTATGAGCCGCCAACCAAGGCCACCAGTGATGGAAGCAATGGGGAACAGCAAGCGGCTGGAAGCGTTGTCGCGACAACTGTGGCGGCTAGGCTCCCCAAGTTTCCTCTGGTTCTCCTTCTAATTATCGCAGCGTATATATCCATTACTAGGGAGGCGGAGAGCAATACAGAGAATATCAGCGATGCCGTGACTGAGTAAATAATGTAGAGGCGGCNCAGGTATAGATAGCCGAGGGCTGTTGATGTGAATAAGTAATAATAGAGAAGAAAGATGAGGGAAATAGAGAATAGGAATAGTGCAATTAATCGCCGATCTGTTAGCGNTAGTTTCATGGCATTTATTATCTCGTTGAAGCTACTATATGGATTAAGACCCATGGCTAGTTACGTATCGCGTTTTCGTTATAAAGAATTGCTCGTAATTCAAAATATATGAACAACTGTTCAAGTAAATCATAATAAAAATATAATGCCGCTAACACCCTCACTGCAAGGAGCAATGCCTATTGTTCTCCATATTAATGATGCAATACATCCCGGTCTTAATTTGTGAAAAACACAATAATTCAATAGGCTAAAGTATAAATTGATGCGATACTTGATTTTGAGCAATGGAGCAATTATTGGGTTCTGTTGTGGATAAGTCGTTAGAGGCTGTCCTCAGGAAACTGGAGAGCGGGAAGAAACTGGGTTCAGAGGATTTGGTGATATTAATGATCGGAATGTTCAGGGAATCCAATAAGAGAATAGATGAGACCAATAAGAGGATTGATTCAGTGTTTGAGTCATTAAGTAAAAGCATAGAGGCAGTGAATGCTCGAATGGATGTGCTTTTTGAGACGGTGAATAATAGGGTGAATGAAGTTAAAAAGGACATGGATGCTAGGTTTGAGGCCGTTAATAATAGAATGAATGTCATGAATGATGCCCTAAACAACAGAATAAACGAGTTGGGCAACACGCTAAACAACAGAATAAACGAAACAAACAAGAGAATAGATGACCTAAGCAAAAGAATAGAAACAATGAACGACACGCTAAACAACAGAATAAACGAAACAAACAAGAGAATAGATCAATTATATGATCTACTTGGGAAGATATATGAGACCTTAATAGAACGGGCTCCGCGGCAACGCGATAAGTGATTCATGCNGTGAAACTTCAATGGAATAGCATTGTTTTTAAACCCTAAGTTGCGAGTTTCTTCTAGATGTCGAGTAGCGTTAGGGAGATTATACGTATAGGCAATACGGATCTCAACGGCAAGAAGTCTACNCTATACGCCATAGCCCGAATAAAGGGGATAGGGATCTCAACGGGAGTAGCCATTTGTCGATATCTTGGCATAGATCCTAGCCAAAAACTTGGTTCCTTGAATGATGAGCAATTAAAGAAGCTTGAGTGGGCCGTTAATAACGTATCATCAATAGTCCCGCGATGGTTCGTTAACCGAGCCAAGGATGTTGAGTCCGGCAAGGATATGCACCTAATAGGAGCCGATCTATTGTTATACGTGAGGNGGGATATAGATCTAGAGAGGAAGCTCAGAACATGGAAGGGCATTCGCCATAATTTGGGCCTTAAGGTGAGAGGTCAAAGAACTAGATCAACTGGTAGGCTGGGCGGCACTGTTGGAGNCGCGAAGAAGAAGGCAGTGCCAGGAGCAGGAGGAAGCAGCGGTGGTAAGTGATGGGCGATCCAAAGAAGTCCAGGAAAAAGTACATATACGGCAAGCCCAGGCGTACATGGAATGAGGAGCTATTAAGGGAGGAACTACAGTTAATGGGTGAGTATGGACTTCGAAACAAGAAGGAGCTTTGGCTCGCCAGATCACTGCTCAGGCGAACCAAGGAACGAGCGAGGGCATTGCTATCAATACCCTTCGAGGAAAGAGAGGAATTAGAGAATCAATTCAAGGAGAGACTATACAGGCAGGGATTAATCAANGATGTATCTGCACCGCTGGATAACGTGTTATCCCTAGATATAAGAGCAGTGCTGGATAGGAGGCTCCAGACCCTCGTAGTTAGGAGGGGATTAGCTAAGTCAATGTATCAAGCAAGGCAATTAATAACGCACGGCCATATAGCCGTTGCTGGGCGACGAATGACGTCCCCCGGCTACTTGGTTCCAAGGTCACTTGAGGACCAGATCGGTTATGCGCCAACATCCCCATTCATTAACGCCCCGCCCACGCAAGGCGAGGCAAAGGGTGAGGAGGCGAGGTAATCATGGCGGAGCAAGAAGAAGTACAGAAACAAGAGGAGCAGCAAGAAACAAGGAGGATTAGGGCCATACCGAACACTATTGCCCAAACAGTTAAGGGCATAAAGGTAGTCATAGCTGTAGGCAAGAAGAAGACCGCCATAGCGAAGGCCATTGTGAAGCAGGGAATTGGGAGGGTTAGGATTAATGGTGTTCCAGTGGAGATTTGGCCCATTGAGATGGCTAGGCTAAAAATGATGGAGCCCCTTACTCTAGCCGGGAAATTATCTAGCCAAGTTGATATCGANGTATCGGTGTCTGGCGGCGGCTTCATGGGGCAAGCATCGGCGGTAAGGATGGCTATTGCGAGGGGTTTACTGGAGTACTTCCAGGACCAGAATCTATATAGGTTGTTCAGCGTCTACGATGAATCCATGATAAAGGGAGACCATAGAAGGACTGAGCCCAAGAAGCCTGGGCTAAAGCATGCACGCAGCAAGAGGCAAAAAGCATACAGGTAAGCACAAATCAAATCAATCCTGAATCCTAAATTCATTCTCTAGGCTCCTAATGTCGTCATAGCTAATCATCCATCCAGAGGCGCCTAGATTCTCAATTACGTGGCTCCTCCGGGAGGCCCTTGGTATTGGGAATGCATTTTTCTGAATCAACCAATTCAATGCCACTTGAGCCGGTGTCTTGCCCATCTTCTCCCCGATCCTCCTAAGCGAAGCATTATTAGCTAGTTTCCCGTGCCCAAGGGGGTAATAGGCTAGGACCGCTATTCCTTCCTTGATGCAGTAGGGAAGTATATCCTTCTCTATCGATCTATTGGCTAGGCTATAGTTTAGTTGAACCGCCGCTAATTCATGCTTCTTTAGGGACGTGACTGCCTCCATTAATTGATCCATATTGAAATTGCTCACCCCTATATACAATGTTTTTCCGGCATCGACAAGTTTCTCCATGTTTTGCATTGCCTCCCGTATGGGGGTCCTCCCGGGGAAGTGTATCTGGTATAGATCCACATAGTTAGTGCCAAGTCTTCTTAGGCTTCTATCTATTGCCTTACTCATCTTGCTCCAGGATAAATGCGTGGGCCAAACCTTGGTCGCTAAGAATAATTCATCTCGTCGGCGATCCCTTATTGCCTCAGCCACGAGGGGCTCAGAGCCATATATCTCCGCCGTATCTATTAGATTAATTCCTCCATCCAGTCCAGCCCTTATGGCATCTATTTTCTCATTTCTATTCCTATATATTCCAATCCTCGAGAGCAATATCCATGCCGGGTCGTAATACGTACCCATTCCAATTACGGATACCTTTACCCCGGTCTTACCGAATTCCCTATACTCCATATAACGAGTTGAATTAATATGGGTAAAAGTTTTTCTCGCGAAATACCCAGCTATAGACATAGCTTTCTCCTTCCTTACCCATAACTATTGGTGCTCAACGAAGCATCAATCACTAAGGCCTTGTCCACACTCCTAGGATTGTTTAATCATGTATTGAAGCATAATTAAGCCATACACTGCCTTGGTGAGCTACCCCGCCCTTAAGGGGCTTCCCGCTTCCCCGCCTTGCCCATCATCACGAGTAGTGGGCGGATCACGGGCGCCACGGGCGGCTCCCGCCCTGCACGCCTTGCCCAATGAAGGGCGTTGCACGCCTCTC
>LOBW01000049.1 GCA_001516585.1 Thermocladium sp. ECH_B | reverse complement strand
AATACTTAAGGAGGACCCAACCATAATAATGGATGCTTTAGTTAGTAATCCAGCTATAATTTATGAGGCACTAGCTAAATTAATGCCTTGGCAAAGCCTAGCAACNNCAGNANGANATNAAAGAAATAAAAGAAACAATGGCAACAAAAGAAGACCTCCAGAAAGAAATAAAAGAAATAAAAGAAACAATGGCAACAAAAGAAGACCTCCAGAAAGAAATAAAAGAAATAAAAGAAACAATGGCAACAAAAGAAGACCTCCAGAAAGAAATAAAAGAAATAAAAGAAACAATGGCAACAAAAGAAGACCTAAAGAGCTTAGCGACTAAAGATGAATTGGAAAGACTTAGAGAGGAGATTTGGAGGGAATTAAAGGTATTGAGGATAATGCTGGATTCGCTTGGAGCTAGGTGGGGCATAATTAATGAGGAGGCGGTTAGAAATGGAATAAAGGAATTACTAGCCAGTGCTGGGTATAAGGTGGATAAATGGATATATTATGATGCTGATGGCTACGTGTATGGATATGCCTCGGAGATTGATGTGGATATAGTGATTAAGAATGGCTTAACCATTATGGTAGAAATAACAGCAGCACTAAAGCGTGGTGATATACCATTCATTAAGCGCAAAGCAGAACTTTATGAGAAAGTGACTGGATTAAGGCCTAATAAAGTAGTAGTAATAACGGCATTCATACATGACAAGAATCCCGACCTAATAATAGCCAGAGCGGAGACCCTTGGAATAATCATTCTGAAACCCGGAGAAGACATTTCAAATAATTAAGTGCAGCTAATTATCCGCCAATTAAATAGATCGATATACATCCTTAAGATAATGAAGTGATATTTTTGTCGATATTTTTAAAATATATATTGGAAACATTTATTAACTATTATTATTTCTAATTAATTATGGCAGGATATAAATTTAGATGTAGAGACATAGGGATGCAATGTGACTTCGAGGTAAAGGGAGTCTCTTCAGAGCAGGAAATGATGGAAATAGTGGCGGCGCACGCTAAGCATGCCCATGGCTTCACCACAATACCGCAAAACACGTTAAATGCAGTCAAGAATGCAATAAAGAAGGAATAAGAAACCAATTTCTGTACGAAATAAATAATTTATTTCCATTTATTAATATGATGCGACGGAGATAGTTAAAAAGTTGATTTTTTAACTCATCTGGTGAGGAAGTGGCTAATAATATTGCAGGGATTAGTGCCAATGCTTTTAGTCGGTACTTATCAATATAGTTGGAATCTATTCATGAGACCTCTTGCAACGAGTTTCAACGTTGGTTTACCCATTATTCAAACCGCTTATTCTCTATTTGTGCTTTTCTCAACTACATTTCAAGTGCTGGGGGGCTTCATAGCGGATAGGTGGGGTCCAGCCGTAATTGGAGCATTGGGAAGCATAATGGCTGGGATGGGCATGATTGTTGCACCATTCGCTAGATCCATATACATTTTTTACCTAGTATGGTCATTGGGAAGCATAGGGGTTGGTTTTGTCTATGCAATCTCAATTAATTTGGGCGTTAAGTGGTTCGGCAAATCAAGGGGATTAGCGACAGGCCTCATAAATATGGGGTTTGGCCTTGGCTCTACATTCTTTAACCCATTCATATCCCCATTCATACGAAGCGGGNATTTGGAGACGCCAATGATTATCATAGGAGCCGCCTTGCTTACCGTATCCACGGCCTTAATGGCGATGAGCAAGTACCCAGCAGTGACTATTACTAAGTCAAGATCTATGGTTCCAGGAACGGGTTTCTGGCTGGCTTTCCTATCGTTTTCCATGGCATCTATACCTCTTCAATTATACTCATCAAGTTTATCAATAATGGGCGATAGGTATGATTACTTAACCATTACTATTGCCGCCACAATTTTACCGTTGTTTAGCGGCATTGGTCGTCCAATAATGGGATTAATCTCGGATTCCTGGGGCAGGGGTCGGGCTATAATTGCCGAGTCCATAATATTGACACTCGTAATGCCGTTAGGAGCGATTGGGATGGGGTCTCTCTATATCGCCGCGGCTGGACTGGTTGGCTTTCTGGGTGGAGCAATGATGACCCTATATGCATCTTATATTGGAGACAAGTACGGCATAGCCGCCTCCACGTTTCTCTTCGGAATAGTTTATAATGGTAAGTTCATAGCAGCAGTATTAAGCAGCGTCGTGTTCGCTTACTTAACCTATTACCTAGGTTTATCAATGGCTGTTTTATTGGAGACCGCACTAACAGCAATTTCAATTCCACTATTCCTAATTGCTAAAAAGCGATAATGAATTACCCATTACGAGCGAGGCCCGGCGAACCCTAATACAGACCGTATCCAGGCATATTACTTATAATGCTTTTAACATTATTAGATTCAAGGAGCGACTCCAGTTTCCTTATTATTGGTTTATTATTTCCACGAAGATAAATTAAGTCAAAGCTCTCCACGGCTAATCTAATGAACCGAAGCCCACTCTTTACGGCAACATACTCTATTGCTGCACCCACATCGGCCTCTCCCGACAATATTGATTCAATAACCTCTGCATGTGTATAAGCCACCGAGGGGGAGACCATGGTATTTGTTGGATCAATTCCGTTATCTTGCATGAATCTATCCATTAGAATGCGGGTGCCGGAGCCCAGGTTCCTGTTCTTGATTCTCAATCTACCCTCTCGTATGCCTTCTATTATTTCCTTCATAGTTAATTCAGTCCGTGTAACTAGTCCAATGCTTCTCCTGTATCCCCGTATTAGCTTGATGTCACGGGATAAACCCATCTCGTCAATAACCTCTTCATTCCCGCCTAGGAAGTGAATGCCAGCAACATCGGTCTCCATCATGAGGACCTTGGATAATCCATTCAATGAGCCTATCCACTCATTTCTGATTCTCGCGCTTATCCCTTTTATTATTAGATCTAAGGCCTCATCATTGCTTCCCGCAATTGCCAAATCAATTCTATTATTGATGATGCTCTCGACCCAGTCCAGGAATTCCTCGCCTTTGTTAGTTAGCTTGGTTCCCCCTCCATTAATGCCGCCCCTCTTCTTCTCAATTAACCTATAACCCAATTGCACCTCTAATCTATGTATCCATTCCCATGCGGATGCATATGGTACATTAACGCGTTGGGCAGCAGCATTTAGTGAACCCAATTCTTTTACTTGCTTAAGGAGCTCAATGACTCGAGAATCCAACTTAATGCCGTTATCTATTATTAATTCATTTCTTGACTTAATTATCATTTATTATCCCGTGTAATGCATTAATTAGTGAAAGTTAAACTTATCCCACAATAAAAACAAACAATCGACGAACAGGCAGGCCTCACTCATAGACGAGTTAAGTATATATACTATTCGATGCTGCATTAATGCATGCTGGGAAGCATATGGGACTGGATAATATTAATCGCAGTCGTGTTAGTGCTATTTGGGGGAGCCGGTAAGTTACCGGAGATTTTTAGATCACTCGGCAGAGCGGTGGGGGAATTTAAGAAGGGGCAGATAGAGGTTGAGAACGAGTTGAGGCAATTAACCCAAACCAATCCCGCCCCGGGGACCAGTAATCAGGAGAAGAAGCCGGAGCAGGGGGAGAATGTTGAGGAACTGAAGAAGAAGATCGAGGAGTTACAGAGACAGTTAGATGAGCTGAAGAAGGGTAAGTGATGGCGGGGGAGGAATTAGTCTCTCACTTATCAGAATTAGCGGCTAGGCTTCGTCGAGCATTGATATCAATATTTATAGCCTTCATCTTCTCATTTGGATTCGGAATCAAGATAATTAAGATAGGGAGTGACCCGTATATTCCAATTCCTTATCCCTCAATAGATAATAGCATATCCACAATATTGGTGAATAAATTCATGAATGTATTGCTCCCGCACCAGATCAAATTGATCTCAATAGGTTTATTCGATCCCCTTTATGCCTCAATAGAGGTATCCCTCCTAATCGCGGTCGCGGTATCACTGCCTGTATTTCTTTGGGAGCTGTGGGGCTTCGTTGCGCCGGGCCTATATGAACATGAGAAGAAACTGGTTAAAGCATCTATAATTCCATCAATTATCCTATTCATTGCCGGAGCAGCGTTTGCGTACCTAGTTATTATTCCAGTTATGCTGAAGTTTTTCTTAGTGTATGACGAGGCGCTGGGAGTTGAGCCGACGCTGAGCATTAAGTCATTCATAGGCACCGTTGTATCATTCATGGCAGCAATGGGACTTGGCTTTCAGTTGCCTCTGGTGATGGCTGGATTAACGAGGGTAAGAGCCGTGGCTGCCAATACGTGGAGAAGGAACTGGAGGTGGGGAGNCCTAATCTCATTCATATTTGCGCTAATAGTTTCGCCGGGAACCACTGGAGGCATCATAGAAACCACCATAGGGGTAACTCTATCCTTGCTTTACGTGATAGGCATGTTTATAGCGAAGGCAATCGAGCCGAAGCCACGTGAGAAAATTTAAAAACAATAATTGACCCCGTCTAGTCATGAGAATATATAATTGCAGCTACTGCGGGAGACCCATTGCGCCGGGCACCGGGTTCATGTATGTGAAGAGCGATGGAACAATAATGAGGTTCTGCAGCAGGAAGTGCTTCATCAGCATGAAGCTTGGAAGGAATCCTAGGCGGCTTGCTTGGATCAGAAAGGCCCAGAAATGATTGCTCCCCACACATCCATATTTATATTAGTGATGCTTTTATTTTTCTGATGCCCACCATGGGGNTTAGGTTTAGAGCATACACCGATCGACGAACGCTGAGGGCGTTAAAGGCCCAGTTGAACCGCCCACTACCCGTGATGATGGGCAAGGCGGGGCAAGGAAGCGGGAAGCCTCGCCCTTAAGGGCGGGGTAGCTCACATTTTGAGGCAATGATTTTTAAACACTGATTGCATCGACTCTCCATGGCTGAGTATAGGGCGCCTATAGTGGTTGTGGTGGGGCATGTTGATGTTGGAAAGACGCTGCTGTTGGACAAGATACGGAATACCGCCGTTGCTTATAGGGAGCCCGGCATGATAACTCAGCACATAGGTTTATCCTATCTTCCTTGGCCAGCAATAGAGAAGTACGCCTCAGGGCTTTTGGATAAATTTAGACTTAAAGGAAAGATCTGGGTCAAGGGTTTCTTAATGGTTGATACGCCGGGACACGCTGCCTTCTCTAACCTGAGGCGGAGAGGGGGTTCCGTCGCCGATCTAGCCATATTGGTCATCGATATCCTGGAGGGCATGGAGGAGCAAACCAAGGAGAGTCTTTTCCTATTGAAGTCGAGGAATATACCATTCGTGGTTGCCGCGAATAAGGTGGATAAGGTCTATGGGTGGCAAGCCCATCCCAATTCCGCGTTCATAGATTCATATGATGCACAGGATGAAGCTACCCAGGGACGGGTTGAGGAGATGATAGCTAAGATAGCTGGTGAACTGGCTGAGAACGGCATAGAGGCGGATAGGTATGATAGGGTAATGGATTATGCTAGGCAAGTACCCATAGTTCCAACTAGTGCAGTCACTGGAGAGGGGATAGCCGATCTTCTGGTGGTTCTAGCTGGTTTAACGCAGAGACTTGTTAAGGATAAGTTGATGGTGCATGATGGGCCTGGGAGGGGGGTCATAATGGAGATAAAGGAGGAGAAGGGATGGGGTACCACGGCCGATACCATAATATATGATGGGTCAATAAATAAGGGAGACAGAATAGCGGCGCTGGGGTTAGATGGCCCGTTTTATACTTCGGTTAGGATGCTTGTAATGCCTAAGCCGCTTGATGAGATGCGGGACCCAGAAGATAAGTATATGCTGGTGAACTCAGTTAAGGCTGCTGCCGGAGTTAGGGTAGTTGGTGAAGAGCTGCAGCGGGCCGTGCCCGGTTCTCCACTAATAGTTGTGAAGAGCGAGGCGCAGTTACGGGATGCCCTTGATGAGTTGAGGGCCGAAGCATCATCGATAAGGATAGAGGTGGATAAGAGCGGTGTAGTGGCTAAGGCTGATACCCTAGGTACTCTGGAGAGCATGGTGCTTTATTTGAGGAACCAGAACATACCGGTTAGGAGGGCAGATATAGGGCCGGTCGTGAGGAGGGACATAATTGAGGCTTCAGTCGTGAAGCGGCGGGATCCCCTCTATGCCGTGGTTTTGGCGTTTAATGTTAAGGTAACTCAAGAAGCCGATGTGGAGGCCCAACAGCATGGGATCAGGATATTTCAGAACAATATATTGTACCGCTTAGTTGATGAATTCCTTAATTGGCATAGGGAGCAAAGGAGTAGGTCTATTGAGGGGGAATTGAATAAGGTCACTAGGCCCGGCAAGGTAAAGATAATTCCCGGCTATGTTTTTAGACGCAGCAACCCAATAATAGTGGGGGTTAAGGTATTGGAGGGGCAGGTAAGGCCTGGCTATAGGCTGAGGAGGGGAGAGGATGGCAGAGTAATTGGCACTATTATGCAGATGCAGAACAATGGTAAACCCGTTCAATTAGCTAAGAAGGGAGATGAGGTGGCTATATCGATCCAGGGAAATGCCATGGTTGGCAGACATGTGAGGGAGGGGGATGAACTATATGTTGATATTCCTGAGGAGCACTTGGTGAAGCTATTGATGGATTTCAGGGAATACTTGGAGCCGGGGGAGGTTGATTTGATTCATGAGTATCAAGCAGCCAAGAAGCGGTGGAGCGATTAAGGGGCAAAATTTAAATAAGATATAACCAAGGCTCCTCAATGCCTACATTTAAGTTAGTGGTGTCGGACCCCTTAAGCGGGAAGGCTAAGCAGGTGGAAGTTAAGGATCAAGATGCGGAGAGGCTAATTGGATTACGCATTGGGGAGGTTATTGATACAAAATTGATTGGGAATGCCCTTCAGTTACCTGGGGAAGTCAAGCTACGAATAACGGGAGGAAGCGGGTTCGAGGGCGCACCCATGCTTCCATACCTACAGGGGCCAGTGAAGCGATACATACTGCTCTCTGGTCCTCCTGGCTTTAAGCCTAGGGAGGATGGAATGAGGAAGAGAAAACTTGTGCGTGGCAACGTGATAAACGACCAAACGACTCAAGTCAATATGGTCATTATTTACCCAAGCGATTGGAAGGGGGAGCCACTGATCAAGGAGGAACCAAAGGAGGAGAAGCCCCAGGAGGCGCAGTGAGGTAATTTAATAAAGGGTAGCAATTCTCGCAGCAAGTGAATAGGTTCCGCTTAGCTGCGTTAACAAGCTTAAGCGCTGGAATAGTTATCTTATTGGTTCTAGCACTTACGGCATTCATTCCATTACAATCATTATTTGAGAAGCCATTGGTGCTGATCTTATGGTTTCTCTGGATCCTTGGAGTAGCGGCATACAAGTTGTTCAGCAGCTCTGGGCTAGGCTCCTCCAACTACATAAGGAAGTACACTCCATACTCCTTGGGTTTTACGTTTATGTTCATAGTAATGGGAATCCTTCACCAATTCACGCTCATGGGATTATTCCTAATGATTGGATACTCATTTGAATTAGTGGCCGGCTTCATTCTTTATAATGATTTCAAGGCAATTAGTGGTGAGGGAAATGCCGTTCTTTTCCTAACTGGAATAACATTATTCATATTATCATTGCCACTAGCAATTGTGAAGATACCGTGGCCCGCAATCATTGGCGTTGTTCTAAAGACAATCAGCATCTCCAGGATAGCCATGAGAGCAGGGCCGGGAATGCCCATAAAGCAAAAACCCAGAAATACTCACTATTGACCTCCTCCTAGGGCGAGGCTTAGCGTTGTTCTGACCTCCTCCCCGCCATTCGGCGAGAGCTCCCCCGAGGCCTCACGGGTTTACACCCCTTTCGCGGGTGCTACTCGTTTCCCTGGCATTGTGGGGTCAACCTCGCTCCCCGTTCCCTAGGGATTAACCAGGGAAGCTAACTAACCCCTAATACTAGAGCATAAACCCCCGCCCCAACTCCCGCCGTCATAAAAGGCGAGGTTTATCGTTCTTTTTATTATGACATCATGAAGGGGCCTTATTGGCATAATATAGATTATTTCTACTTATTTCTACTCTAGCGATACGCAATTACGTTTTTATAGACCCAATAGCACTGCATCGATTTAATCACTAAGGCTAAAATGGATTTGAGGAATAATGAATTGCGTGAATACATGTTGTAGGGGAAATAAATTGAAAAATAATGATTACTGGGAGAAAGTTTTGACTAAAAGACGCGNTAAATCCAGTTAAATGAGGAGGGATTATTATAAAGCGGCTGGGAAGGGAATTACTGGATGCGTGACTTAATCATTATGGAGCTATCAAGACTGGGTCTAGATCCGGAGAAGTTTGTGGCGTGGAAGGTAATGCTGAGCGGTGGCACTATATTTGAGGCATTAGTGGCTACTGTATTAACGCAGAACACAAGCGATATAAACGCTGGAAGAGCATTCTATGCACTCAAGAAGCGAATTGAGGTATCGCCAAGCGGCATCCTTTCCTTAAGCGAAGATGAATTAGCCGAGGTGATTAGGCCGGCAGGCATGCATGTAAGAAGAGCAAGGCAATTAATCGAATTGGCTAAGGCTGTTTTGGAGAGGTTCGGCAATGATTTGGAATTCATCAGAAGCATGGATGCCGATGAAGCGCGGCGACTCTTAATGTCATTGCCGGGTATTGGGCCTAAAACGGCAGATGTTATACTAGTTAATCTAGGCAAGCCAGTATTTCCTATTGATACTCATATATTGAGAATCAGCAAGAGAATAGGCTTAGCCTCCACATATGATTCAGCGAGTAAAGCATGGATGAGCATATTCAAGCCCAACGAGTATCTATGGGGGCACTTATCACTAATAGAATTCGGTAGGAGGATATGTAGGGCGCGAAGCCCCAAGTGTAATCAATGTGGACTACAAAGTGTCTGTAAATATTATAAGGAGCAAGGCAATCACTGAAATTCCCCTCATTAAATGAATTCGTTTTCCCTATACTGACCCCCGCCCCTAAAGGGGCGAGGCTTAGCATTCTTTCTATCAATAGCGACTATACTTGTTCAAAATAGTCANTAAGTAACTCCAAGTATTGATGGCTTCTCACTAGCTACTTTAGCGAATAATGCTATTACGTGTTCGCATGGCATTAATGCATTACCGCACTTACTGCAAGACCAAGTCCTCTCCTTTAGATTGATTTCGACCGATGCATCGTCTATATAGCCAGATATTATGGCTCCTCTTTGATTGAATTTATCTACAGGAAGCAGTATTGAAGCAGAGACTAATTCGGGGGATGGAACTAAGCGACCGATTACCTTGCGCCAGGAATCCCTTGTCTTGGTGATGATCTCCGAGTCATTAATTCCCCAATACTTGTCAAGATCAATATCTCCACCGCCATACTCCAGCCTCCTCTCACGAAGCCTCAGTAGAAGTGGAGCTGGAGCAAGTGGACCAACCAACAGTGCCTCGCCCTTATTTAGTCCGCTAATTACCTTGACTAACTCATCGCTGAGGGCCTCGCTTGACTCTATTATTGCCTCCCTATCAAGAGGATTCACTATCTTCAGTATCGCGTGGTTTTGACACTGGCTTAATATATCCTGATCAATCTTGGATGGCCTCTGGGTTATCACAATTAGGTAGACGCCGAATTTTCTGCCCTCTGCAGCTATTCTATTAATTATTGAGTGGGCTAGGGTTGACTTAGTGGGAGGCGCAAACCTATGGGCCTCCTCCACTATTACCACGACTGGGTAAGGATACTTGGGATCCCTTAGATCCCTCACNTAATTTATCCTTGATGCCAGCACTCGACTCAACACATGATAAGCTATGTGATCTTGAACCTCATCACTTACGCCGGCCAAGTTAATTATGGATACATGCTTAGGCTTTAATATATCCGTTAAGGGAGTCGTGTGCCCCCTATAAACTCCTGTTCTGGCAAGCCTCCTCAAGTAAACCCTTGCACTCACTAATGCGCTTCTCTGCCGCGAATCGTTGGCTATCGATCTTAACTCATTCAGTAATTGCCTAAATCGCTCCGGCTCCGTTATATTATCATCGCCAATCGGTTGCTGTATATTTAGCGCCCGCTGAATATCGGCGGGACCAATGGGTCTCGTCAATGCTGCGTCGATCAACCTTATCATTCCCTTAATGGAGCCGGACTCACCACTGCCGTTTGTGGTGCGTGATACTATCTTCATTAAGGAGTGAAGTAGGTATATTATGTGACGTATCCTAGATGCTCCGCTGGGAACCCCGGCGATGGTGGCTAATTGATCTGGGTCAACCTTTAATATATTCATTGAGTATCGTTTGTCGCCAACATGATGCTTGGATGCCTTAATCACTGTAACGCTGAAACTGCCTAGTTTTGAGGCGGACTTCTGTATGGACACGTATTCGCCATGTGGATCCAGCACTACCACTGTTGCCCCCAGTTTCATTAGTTCCTCTATCATTAGAACGGAGAGCCACGTCTTCCCGCTCCCCGTCGCCGCTATTATGGCCATGTGCCTCGTTAGGCCTTTCTCGTCCAGGCAAACCGGGACATCCTGTGAAGCAAGTGAACCAATGCATAATTTACCTTTTAATCCAAGGTAATCCCTTATCAATTGAGGATCAGCATGGTAAACTGGGGTTCCTATTGGAGGAGGCGTTCGAGGAAGTCTAAGGCCGGAGTCCTTATAGCCTAGGAGAATCACAGTCGCTATTATTGTTTCTATCAGTGACACGCCTATGTCACTGCTTAATGCGTCGGCGGCTAAGTCCTCGCCTATCTTATATGGTTCTCGACTTATATTTACGATATAGCCCAGCACTACTTTATCCAGGTGCCTATATGTGACGTACTCAAATAATTGAACCTTATCTGCTTGATCGGTCTTTATGGCTACCTTGACCTCGCTGGAGCCANTGTTGCCTATTATGAATCCTATTTCATCCCCCATTTTGCCATGGTCTTCATTCAATGATATTAACAATTACGCTTATCATGGATACAGACCCCATAATGAAACTTTCAGTTAATCCTAGTAAACACATTAACAGTAACTTAAATAAGGCAATAAGCAAATCGAGACCTATGTCCAGCGACTTATTTGCCTTAGCCTCAAAAATATTTCCGGGAGGCGTCAATAGCCCTGCCAGGGCAATGAAGCACTTGCCGTACCCATTCTACGTTAAATCAGCAGAGGGCCCTTACCTAATCACTGAAGATGGGGAAAGATTGATTGATTACTGCATGGGATTCGGCCCCCTCATACTTGGGCATGGCCACCCAATTATCAGGAGGGCAGTTGAGGAGGCATTAAACAGGGGTTGGCTATATGGAGTACCAACTCGGGCAGAGATAGAGGAGGCCCAGAAAATAATGAGCCACATTAAGTCAATTGAAATGATTAGGTTCGTGAGCACTGGAACCGAGGCCACCATGAATGCAGTGAGGCTAGCGAGGGGATTCACTGGACGGAAATTAATCATTAAATTCGAGGGTAACTTTCATGGTAGTCACGATTATGTACTAGTGAAGGCCGGTAGCGGTGCGGCCACATGGGGAACCCCAACTAGCGCAGGAATACCGGAGGAGGTTGCCAGGCTAACCATCGTGCTTCCATATAATGATATAGATGCCCTTGGGAGGGTAATGAGGGAAAAAGGCAATGAGGTCGCGGCGATAATAATGGAACCCGTGGCCGCCAATTATGGATTAATACCGCCTAGGGAGGGATTTGTTCAAGAGGCCAGGCGATTAACGCGGGAATACGGTGCCCTACTCATACTTGATGAAGTGGTGACCGGTTTTAGAGTGGGGCTTGAGGGGGCCCAAGGCATGTTCAATATAGTGCCTGACTTAACCACGCTCGGCAAGGTAATTGGCGGCGGCTTTCCAATAGGCGCATTCGGGGGATCACGTGAAATAATGCAACTAATTAGTCCCCTGGGTCCAGTTTATAATGCTGGAACATTCAATGCACATCCGATCTCCATGGTTGCTGGCTTAGCAACCATTAATGAACTCGAGAAGGGAGAGGCATATGCCATAGCTAATGAGGCGTCTAGGCGAATAAGCGAGTCATTGGTAGATATAGGGAGCAGGCTTGGCATTGGAGTCACGGTGAATAGGGTGGCATCTATGTTTCAATTCTATTTCACGGATAAACCAGTTGAAACCACTAACGACGTTGCTAGAAGCAACGAGAAAATGTACCTAAAAGTACACGCAGAGGCATTAAAGAGGGGAGTTTACCTTGCGCCAAGCCAATTCGAGGTTAACTTCACATCGGCTACACATACAAAGGAAATAGTGGATGAAACAATAAGGATACTTGAGGAAGCGATAAAGGCCAGTAAAACCTGACCATAAGATCCCATATAAATTAAAATCACCAAAATGGGGGTTAAGGGGGCGGAAAGCCTCGCCTCTCTGAGGCGGGGATGGATAACCCCCTTATAGAAAACTTTTTTTAAGCCTAAACACCTCTCTTCAGGATGTCCTCTCCTGGTCAATTTCTTGGGAATGGGGGGCGGGGGCCGACTTCCCCCGCAATACCGGGAGGGGGCATCAAAGAAATTAAACACAGTAATAGGAGGACTAACGTGGTTCGCCTCCTACCAAATGGGTTTCAGGAAAGAAGACTAAGGAGGCTAGCCGACATCTCTGCTAAACTCTTCAACGAGATTAACTACGAGAGGAGGCAGCAATTCTTCCGTGAGGGGAGGGTTGATTTTAAGGGGACGTATGATAAGTATTATGGGAAGTATAGGGGTGAATTGGGCAGCGCCAACACGCAGCAAGTGCTTAATAAGAATAATGAGGCGTGGTCATCATTCTTCTCCCTCCTAAAACTGAGGAAGGAAAACAAACTACCTCCTCACATGAACCACGTTTCGCCACCAAGTTATTGGAAGGATGAGGATGGGAGGAAGCTCCTCCTGGCCGTGAGGGAGGATAATTACGTAGTGGACGAGAAAAATCATAAGCTAATCCTCAAGTTCTTCAAGTTGGAAATTAGTTTTACGGGTAGGTTGAGGTGGCATGGGAAACAAGGGAGGCTAGAAATATACTATGATGAGACGAGGAATGCTTGGTATGCCTCAATCCCCGTGGAGGTTGGTGTCGAGGAAACTAAAACGGGAAGGAGGAGTAAGCACGTCGTGAGGGGTGAGAGGAAGAGCATTCAAGTTAAATCGCCTAAGGGGAGCAAAATGGCCTCGATAGATCTAGGCATCAATGTCTTGGCGAGCGTAGTAGTCGATGATGGTACGTGGTTGCTTTATAAGGGGGTTAGGGCGAAGGAGGATTACTTCTACTTCGGGA
>LOBW01000048.1 GCA_001516585.1 Thermocladium sp. ECH_B | reverse complement strand
GTCCACCGCTGGACGAATGGAGCGGGGTGAACCCCACTAGCTGTGAAGTGGTGAGGATGAAGGCGGTAAACCACGAACCAATGAACCGCCCAAAGGGAACCCCCACCCTTCAGGGCGGGGAGGAGGTCAGGAAAGCAGAGTCCTCGCTTAAGCCAAGCGTGTAAACATACTCCTCCCTAGCTCTTGGCATTGATTCGTGATGCATTTATGAACCTCACCTCAGGCTCTGTGTTGGTTGGGGTATCTAATCCACTCACTGATCCGGCTGGGTACAGGGCCTTTCTTTCCCTTGAGATAGCTGGGTATCTATATGCAGGAAATTCCTCTCTATTCTTGGATAGGTTAATGGATAATGGAGGCAATAGAAGCGCCACGAATGCGGCTGAATTAGTGGCTCCCCTTGAAGCCGGCCAAATTCAATTCCTCTTCATATATAGATCGGCAGCCATATCTCATGGTTTAAGTTACATTCAATTATCGCCCCAATTAAGCCTAGGGAATCCATCGTTAAATAATTTCTATTCCATGTTTAATTATAGCATTGATGGAAAGACGTTCAGGGAAGGTCCTATTTACTTATATGTATCTATACCGGGAAATGCCAACAATGAATCCCTGGCGCAGCAATTCATAGTTTTCCTACTAAACGATTCCTCTTTATTATCTAAATATGGCTTGCACCCATTAAAGCCAGCGCTCTTATTTGCTTGGCGTTCTTCTATTCCTCAATNTGTTAAGGAATTAATGGAGAAAGGCTTAGTGAGTTCATGAATGTCATTGAAACTACACATTATGAAGGGAAGCTTCATTGGTGCATTGAATCAACTTCATGTGTCCCATGAGCAGTTAAGCAACGAATCAAGAATGGAACCCCCATATTTCCAATAGGGATTCATTGATGTGTCGGTTTACCACAGAGGAGCATTAAAATATTTTTGAGGTATTTGTTAACGGTCATTATTATGGCGTAGTTCTTATCTTATTTGGGAAAGTATTAAAAACCCGGCTTCATTTCTTTGATCGAGTAAATGGGCACTAAACTTGATGAGACTATTATGGAATTATTGAGGAGGGAGCTTGGGGATAATGCTGATCTAGCAATATCTCTATACAAGGCGTATAGGGAGAGGGGGTCAAGGGGAGTGAAGGATGAATTAAACAAATTATTAGCCAAGTATGGAATAGAGGTGTAGCATCATGAAGTACGTAATAGATAAGTTGGGACTCATTAATTTCAGGGTTTTCAAGGGGGAGAAAGATTTCGTTCTAAGGCCTGGATTAACCCTAATACATGGATCGATAGGCGCCGGTAAATCCACGTTGATTCAATCAATAGAGTACTGCCTATATGGAGAGCAACTTGAAGTGAAGGAGAAAATCGCGAGACTACTTGACTTAATTAATGAGGAGAGCGATTATGCGAAGGTCAGCGTATCCTTCATGAATGGCGATTCCGGCCTAATCATACAGAGATCGCTAGTCCGCCAACGAGACTCCGCTAGGCAGGAATTAATTATCAACGGTGATAAGGGCAGCGAGGAGGAGTTGGCTAAATTAATAGGCTTAAGCGATGATGATTTTGAGCGATTCATACTAATAACGCATAGAACCCTGGAGCAATTAGCATATGGCTCGATTCAGCGTAGAACCGTTATAATAGATAGGCTATTCGATATTGATTATATAGACTCAATAATTCGGCTTCTCCCCATAGATGCAATCAGCAGTGCAATAGAGAAAAGAAAGCAAGAAATAGCGGGGGCAGCCGAGGCAAGCGAGTTAAGGCAAAGATACGGCTCAATAGAGGCAGCCAAGCAGAGAGCAACTTCCCTGCGGGATGAGGTAGGCAAGGTAAGGGAGGAACTGGAAAAACTGAGTAGCGCCTATAGTAATCTATTGAAGAAGCGATCCGAGACCATGGATAAAATCAAGGATGTGGAGGCGCAGTATAGGCAATACGTGATTCTCAGCGAAAAACTGAAAGAACTTCAATCACGCGGTCCGATCTCGAGGGGAATAGAGGCGGAGGCCGCGAGCGATTCAGAGGCACTTAAGGCAGTGCTCATCGCTAGATTAGAGGAGAATCTAATGGAGGATGAGGCTCAATCGCTCAGCAAGGCCTCGTCGCCAGATGAATTATTAATGGCCATGTATAAGGCCATTGGGCAACTAGAGGAGAGGGCTAAAGAGATAAGCGATGATTTAAGGCAGTACAGGGAGCAAGCGGAGAAGACTAGGAGGGACCTAGAGAGATTAAGGACTAGCGTAACCATGCTTGAGGAGCGATTACACGCCCTTGAGCCCAGCTTCAAGCGGTACAGTTCTGCAGCTGCGGAGGTAGGCGAATTACCTGTCGCCAAGGCTAAGCTAGAGAGGCTACGACTAGATTATGAAGCAATCGAATCAGAGGCCCGCTACAAGTCCGCCCTTCTAGAGGTAATTAATCACTTGAGGAACCATGGAGTAAAGGACCAGCGGTGCCCAATTTGTGGATCAAAGCTAAGCATCGAGTCATTATCTACCATTAAAGTTGAAACCATTAAGGATGATGAGGTTAAGGAAATGCGGGAAAGATTGGAGAGAATGGAGAGATTAGTGAGCGAGATGGAAGTTCTTCACCCAATTTATCTTCAATTCATTGATTTAGGCAAGAGATTAGAGGAGGCTAGGAAGCAATTAGAGGATGGGATTGCCCGCGCCGAGAAAATGGATAAGGCAATTCAGGATCTAGAGAGAAGGTACGCCAGCCTCTCCAGCTTCATACCAATAGCAAGGGACAGATTAGCTAGACTGGAGGAGGTTTATGGAGAGGTCGAGAGAATTAAGAGAATTGAGGAAATAAGAGTCGAGCTACAGAAACTGGAGGATATATTGAAGAGTCATGATATTAATGTGGAGGCTGCAATAAGGCTAGAGAATGAGATAAACGATATCGGCAATAGGCTGGATGCGTTGAGGAATAAACTGGAAATACTTAGTTCTGAATATATGGAGCTGGAGTCAAAACTAAGTAAGATAACCATGGCCGGAGTCGATGTTGAGAAGGCAATCAGGGAAGTGGAGGAACTCGAGGCATTATTATCTAGGTTCCTAAGCATTAAGGATGGACTTCTAAGAGTCCAGCGCATCGCCAGGCAACGCATAATAGAGGGCATAAGAGATGAATTTGCCTCCATGTTTAGGAGAATGTATCCATACGGCGATCTTAGCGGAGTCTCCATAGAGCTGGAACAACGCGAAAAGGGGGATTATGCATATGCATTATATGCATTGCGGAGGGGTAGGAAGGTCCCCATGTCGAGGCTCAGTGATGGCCAGAGGCTCACCATAGCCATATCATTTGTTCTAGCTATGTATAAACTAGTAGAGCATAAGTTCGGCTTTATCTTAATGGATGAACCCCTCCCATATGTTGATGAGAATGTTAAATCATCCTTCGCCAACCTATTGATTAATATTTTAAGGGAGGGGATATCTAAGCAAGTAATAGTTGCCACGCAGGATTCCTCCCTTATGGATTCGATAGTTGAGAAAGCCAAGCAGAGTAACATAGATATAAATATCATAAAGTTGGACAAATCCGGATAAAAGCTATAATACCAAAAAATATAGGGCTCTTAGCTTCTCGCTTTGCAATATAAGGAGCGGTGAAGTGAGGTTTACAGGAACGGTGCTCTTGGCGCGGGTCCAGTGGGATTTGAATCCACGACCTATGACACTGTATCACTTCTGGCTCCCGCATACATTGGCATCTATGGGAATCCGAGTTCTGCGGCTTGGCGGTGCGATAGATTGCATAAAAGGGGGTTAAGGGGCGGGAAGCCTCGCCCTTTAGGGCGGGGAGGAGGTCAGAATTGGTGCTTCAACCAACATTGATAGTGGGTTCAGCCAATGCATGGGCTTTGTAGACTCCTGCTGAGATTAAATGTACTGGTGAGGGGTCTCGGCAAGTCTGTTCACGCCGTGGTGCCCACGGCAGGGAGAGACCGTGGTCTATGATTTGGAATGGATAATCTTTTATCCATCACCCCGTCCGGCCATCGTGCTTATTATCAATTAATCAACGCGCATCCCTCCGGCCCTAGCCATGGCACCGGGGGCTTCAATGTTTTACTGTGCCGATAATGCGGCGTGAAGTGTGAAGTTCTATTCCTTGATAAATGTATTACAGGGAAGATAATTATCCCAAGCAACAGCTGAGCTGAAAGCATTAAGCTTTTATGGCGGACCCGGTGGGATTTGAACCCACGACCTACGGCTTAGAAGGCCGCCGCTCTGATTCCATGCTGAGCTACGGGTCCTCTAATTAAACCTTGGCTTTATTTGTGTTTTTAACGTTGTCGTCATATTGAACAAAGTTAATCTTTTAACATCAGAGACCCGTCCGTGAGGGCGGGGGTAGTTTACTGCTAACATAGCTGAAATTCGCCATTAATTGGGAATTATTTTTCAATCAACTTTTATTGATTGAGAAGTTAAGGGAAGAGCCTCGAGTTCGGTGAAAACGATGCAAGTATTTAGCACCGACAGGGTTAAATTAATGTAGTTATCGGTTACTCATGGGTTTTTGGAGCAGCATAGTTAGGAATAGGCCTTTTATGATTGGAATTATATTAGGCATATTGACCATAATTGTATCCATTTATGTTGAGTTTCACCCATATGATGTAAGCATGATAGGAAGTGGAGTAATCATGCCGGGCAGCATTAACTCATCAGTGTCCTTCACTGTTCCCCCAACCAGCATAGTCGTGGTTCAATTAAGTAATGGGACAGGCAATTTAACAGTGTCGTATTATAGGGTGGTTCCAGACACTAATTATACGGTGCCAAGTTCCACTGTTATCAATTCAACCGATGAGTACCATTTCTTCACCATGATAACCAATATGACGCTCAGCAATGCTTCGGTNTCTATGCATTACCGAGTTTATGAGCTAGATAGAACCTATATTTTCTGGGTGCTTTTATGGTTATCATTGATCTTATTCATTGCCACTATAGTTCTAGTTGTGTTTGGGTTTTCACAAATAATAAACGAGGTATATAGAGAAAAACTTAAAAGCAAGAAATAATCGAAACTAATATGCGNAAGGAAATTTGGATTCTCGCGCTTGCCATCGCGCTAGCGATGGGCTTAGCGCTGGTAGCATATGCGCAGCAAATGCCGCAAACAGTTAATATATATGAAGTATCCTCAAGCCAAGTACCGCAGTACTTCTCCTCCGGAAAGATAGATATCTTCCTTAATCCATGGGCATTGCCACCCAGCACTCTTTCTCAGCTCTCCAGTAATCCCAATATAACATTCGTGTCGCCGGCGCCTATATCAATATATGATTACCTCTTTAACCCATATCCAAGCAATACGACATTTAACCCATTCGCATATAGATACGTTAGATTCCTAATGAATTACCTAGTTGACAGGAGCGGCGTCATATCGCAAGTATTCAGTGGGAATGCTCAACCCATGGTTGCTTGGCCATCAATATTCGCCCCCAACAACTATAAACTAATATTGCCATCAATATTAAAGTATAATGTGCATTATGATCCCTCCTTCGTGAATGCATCGATTTATGCTTACTTCGTAAAGCTAAACAAGACAGATCCAGTTTGGCATGGAAGGATCCTATACATAAACCACATGTGGTATTACCTACCGCCAGGTTCATCAGCGCCTCAACCAGTGACCATAAAGTTCTTCATTAGGAACGACGATGAATTCAGGTATAAGATGGGTCAAATGTTCATGGCCTCGCTCCAACAATTAGGCTTCACGGTTCAGCCAGAGTATGGCAGTCTTAGAGATGCCTTAACTATCGTGTACGGTAGCAATCCCGCCAATATGAGTTGGAGCATATATACCGAGGCTTGGTCAGTAACTCCAGAGCCTTGGGATACTGGTGCTGGCGATGCTTGGTTCGCCACTTGGTATGGCAATGTTCCTGGATGGGGCACTCCAGGCTGGTATAATTATGCTAACTCCACGATAAATAACTTGACATATATGGTTGCCACAGGCAATTTCTCCTCTCTGGCTCAATTTGAGAAGTATTCCGAGTTATCGGNTTTAATGGGATTCCAGCAAGCAATAAGGGTATGGATAGTATATAGGGCCGTATCATACCCAGTGCTGAATAGCGTTAAGGATTACTTGCCGAGCCTCATGGGGCTCGAGAGCTTCAACCCGGTTGGTGTAAAATTCGCCTATAATGCCGCTCATCCAAGTGTGCTGAATGTCGGCATGCTTCATGTGGCTCAGTTCCCGTGGGATCCAATAGGATGGTATTACTCCATTGATTCATACAGCGCCGACGTGTTCGGCGGATTCCTATTTGACCCATTCATATTCTATAGCCCCACCAGTGGGGAGCCCTTGCCATTTAGAGGCGCATGGAGAACCGTCATGAATGTGAATAATGCTGCAGCAACGTACCCTGTGCCGCCCAATGCGGTTATTTGGAACGCAACGCTGGAGAAGTGGGTGCCTGTTGGGCCCGGCAATACTGCNAAGGACATAGTTTATCTATACTTCAATGGAACCTGGCTTGGCACTAATTGGCAGGATGGTCAACCCATAACCATGGCAGACATCATATTTAATTATTACTTATGGTTCGATTTGGCTCAGCTCGGCAAGGATCTTGGCCCCAGCGCCAGCGCATTATCTGACCTCCAGGGAATAATTTCGCCGACTACGTCGGAGATAGTTGGTTTACAGTTCTTCAACAATGGAACTGTGGTGGTTTATGGGAATTACTGGTTCCCCGATCCCAACATAGTTGCTGCATACTATGCACCGGGACTATATTCCATGGTTGTTCCATGGCAAGTATATGCCGCTATGTTGCAGGACTTCGTCGAGGGCAAGGGTGCATTCACCAGCAGTGAGGCTTCATCCCTTAATACGCATCAAATAGATATTAGCCAAGCCGGTGACGCCGCAATACTTGCTGGCATATTGAAGGATTGGACCGCAACTGGTTATGTTTGGGATAATGGGTCTGTCTTTAACATAAATGGCGTCTCATTCCTATCCACTAGCCAGGCTGTTCAGGATTACCAGGATGCATTGAACTTCTATAATACATACGGCAATATGTTCATAAGCAATGGACCATATATATTAAAGCAATTAATAACCGTTACTCCACAATCGGCAACCCTTGTTGCATGGAGTGGATACCCATTCAATTATAATTATTGGTTCAACAAGATATATACATCGCAAGGCATTACGTCGTTCCCGCCACAAGGAAACTTCGCGCCGTCAGTGGTTGGTTTCTCTCCAACTAGTATAGTATCTAACCAGACCGCCTCATTCACGATAAAGGTTCAAGGAGTTGGTAATCCAGTGGCTACAATTTACTTGATTAATCCATCCACCAGCAGTATATTGTACAATGCAACGGCCACTGGAGCTAATGGTATAGTTAATGTGACTGTTCCAGCGACAGTTACGGCGATGCTCCAGCCGGGAACTTATGAGGTTCTAGCCGTGGTTCACACTACTGCTACTCCGATACCGGCTCAATATGAGGCGACTGTTCTTGTTTCGCCGCCGCCTCCGCCGCCTACCACTACGTCTCCGCCTACTACGTCTACTCCGCCGCCTACCACTACGTCTCCGCCTACTACGTCTACTCCGCCGCCTACCACTACGTCAAGTTCATTATTGATAGCTGTAGTTGTCATAATAGTCGTCGTAATTATAGCGGTTGGTGTTTGGTTGGCTCTTGGTAGGAAGAAGCAGTAATATGTTTCTGGTGGCTAATTGAAAATAAATTTATTTTTTGTTTCTCGTTTTATTTGATTTATTGATTTTTGTTCTTCTTTCTGTTTTATATATTTTTCTATGTATTTTATCGTTTATTATTTTTGGGTAAAATTAATAAATAGGTAATGCCCTTGCATTGGTATGGGATTATTAAGGTCGCTGGGCTTTAGAGCGATAAACCTAGTGCTGATCTTAATAGTTGTGTTATTCATCATATCATACGCATTATCAGGACCTGCATCGTCAGTGCTTGAGAATCAGGTGAAGATAGAGGCAAGAGCAGTGGCGCAGGCAGTGCTTAAGCACAACCCGAATGCTGCATCACAGGCCCAGCAAGTGTATAACACTATAGTAGCTCAACTAGAGAAGGCATATGGCTTGAATCAGCCCCCAATAATTAGGACGTTCTATATAATGTGGGACATGCTTAGCTTTAACTGGGGATACTCATTCTTTCCCCAGAATTATGGGGTTAGCAATGGTAAGGTAGTCAATATAATAGCGTCAGCGCTTCCTGGAACCATCATACTTGATACATTTGGCATATTGCTTAGCGCAGTGATCGGCATTTATATAGGAACGCGGTCCGCATTAAGATATGGCTCAATTAGTGATAGGGGAGTTATGTATTATGCAGCCATATCTAATGGATTGCCTCAGTGGTGGGTTGGCATAGTTTTCATAATAGCCTTCGCCGTAATGCTTAGGGAGATCCATTCNCCAATATACTTCCCCTTTGGNGGNATATTGGATCCNCAATACTTCGGNACTTGGTTAACTAATCCGGTAGCGGTTTTCGCCAATGCATCTGCAGTAATTAATTTACTATGGCACTTGGCTTTACCATTACTCACGGTTCTAATAGTTAATATTGGTGGTTGGGCATACTTCGCTAGGACCGTGGTTCTAAACGTCGCGCAAGAGGACTTCGTGACGGTGGCTCGGGCAAAGGGCCTCTCCGAGAACCAAGTCGTTAATAAGTACATAATTAGGCCAGCCGCTCCAGCCATATTGACATCTATTTTAATAACCATACCCTTCGTGCTCTTCGGCGGCTTCTTAGTAACTGAGGTGGTCTTCANGTGGTGGGGTCTTGGCTATGTATATAATATCGCTATAACTGCTGCCGGCACGCCCGATACGCCTGTGGTGGTTGCGCTCACTTATGCTTCTACCCTGCTTTATATAGTAATAGTATTTGTGCTGGAGATTCTTTATATAATGCTTGACCCAAGGGTGAGGGAGCAATGAGCAGCCAGGAAAAGAAGGAGAAGAGACGGGGCTCGGGCTTCAGGATTCTTGGAATGTCGCCAAGCGAGATAAGCAGAGAATTCTTCAGCAGCAATACAGGTAAGGTAGCATCGGCATTATTCATTATACTAGTTGTCGTATCTATATACTCCTACTTCGCTCTGCCTCCGAATTTCGGCGCGATGTGGAATAATCCATCCTATTGGAAATTTAATCCTGTTGATGCGCCGCCAGCTTGGATCAATTACTTAACTACGCAGAAGTTGGCTCCTCAAGCGGAGATTACTCCGCCTCAATCAGTGGTTCAGTACCATGGCGTAACATATATAACATCCACGATCAGCGTAGCGGATCCATATACCGTCCCGTGGCAGGATATATATGTGCTATTTAATGGCATACCAGCCAATGCATCAGTGGCTCTTCAATTAACTATATATAGGCCAGATGGCTCATCCATAACTATTGGACCATTAACTCCCTCAGGTAGTTATATTGATTTGGCCTCATCCCCGCAAGTGAAGGATCAAATACTCAACTTCTTCTCAAGCAACGGTCAATCAGTGAACCTAGCTCCAACCCAATCAGCAGTACCGCTCCTATTTCAAGCCTATAAGAATGGCAAATTAACATCGCTGAACGGTAATTACACAATAAAGCTGCTTGCCACCGTGTTTAATGCTGCAAGCGTTGGTTCTTCCCCATTATCCATAATAATGAGAGGTAATGCCTATGGCCTAATGGGTACGGACTTCGAGGGGCACGATTTATGGGAGGGATTACTGGCTGGTTTTCCAATTGATCTGGAAATAGGAATAGTATCGGCCTTAATAACTATGGTGATAGCCATAGTGGTGGGAATAATGTCGGGATACTTCAGGGGCTGGATAGATGAAGTTCTAACGAGGATAACCGACCTAGTCATAACTCTCCCCGCATTCCCTCTCCTAATAGTATTCTCAGTCCTCTTCGCTTGGAGTTTATGGGATGCAATAATATTCCTCTCCATATTATCGTGGGGAGGCGCGGCGAGGATAATTAGGTCAATGATAATGCAGATACGTGAAGCTCAATATATTGAAGGCGCAAAAATAGTAGGCGCTCGCGGCTCTTGGATTCTCAGGAATCATATACTTCCCCAAATCATGCCGTACTCCCTCTACTTGCTGGTGACTAGCGCGCCTGGCGCTATTTTGACTATTTCAGCATTGAATTTCTTGAACCTGGCCGGCAGCGCTTACCCCACGTGGGGTAATTTATTGTATTGGGCTGATGATACTGGTGCATTATATGCCGGGATGTGGTGGTGGGTGATTCCGCCCGGCTTATTGATAGCATTCGTGGCGGTAGTATTTATATTAATAGCAATAGCAAGCGAGCCCGTGGTTAATCCAAGGCTGAGGTATGGGTGATCGGGATGCCTCTGCTCGAAGTAGATAACCTCAGGCTTTATTACTCCACAAGCAAGGGAATAGTGAAGGCCGTGGATGGGGTATCCTTCGATTTAGACGAGGGAGAAACGCTTGCATTAGTTGGAGAAAGTGGGTGCGGCAAGTCCACCATAGCTAAGGCATTGATTAGATTATGGGAGAGGAACGTATCAATGGTAAGCGGCGAAGTTAGATTCGAGGGTCGCGACGTTCTTCACATAGATGCGGAGGAGTTTAGGACGCAGTACAGGTGGAAAAAAATAGCTTGGGTGCCGCAAGCCTCAATGAATTCCCTGAATCCCGTTTTAACCATTGGGGAGCAAATGATAGAGCCGCTCCTGATTCATCATGGTGTGGACAAGGATAAGGCAATGATGCAGGCAATGGATATGCTGGAGGCAGTTGGGTTACCTAGGGACACAGTGCGGCGTTACCCGCATCAATTAAGTGGGGGAATGAAGCAGAGGGTAGCCATAGCCATGGCCCTGATATTAATGCCCCGCCTCGTTATACTGGATGAACCCACTANCGCACTTGATGTGATAACTCAAGCCAATATAATGAATCTACTTAAGAGGCTTAGACGGGAATTTAAATTGACTTATATATTCATAACTCATGATTTAGCCTTGGCAAGCGAGTTAGCTGATGCGGTTGCAGTTATGTATGCGGGCAAAATGGTGGAGATAGGGAGCGCTGAGGATATGTACACATCGCCAAAGCATCCCTATACAATTGGATTAATGGGCAGCGTCCCCACCCTTAGGGGAGAGAAGAAGTTAACTTTCATGCCTGGTGAAGTGCCTAGTTTAATTAATCCACCCACTGGTTGCCGCTTTAACCCAAGGTGTCCCTACTTTGCATCTAGGGNTGAATTAAAGGGCCTCTGTGACAGGGNTGAGCCGCCGCCCATTGATGTCGAGCATAAGGGCTCTAGGAGGCACTTAGTCTCTTGTTGGCTATATAAGTGACAATATATAAATCTATGATAGTTGTTTCTATTGTAATGAAGTGAGGATATCTTTTTAAATATTGATACTAAGGGGATATTAATGCTTGCTTCATCCATGGCTGACTCACCGTGGATAAATCCCAATCATTTAGTGGTAGCGCATAGATTAAAGATGTGGTACACAGTTCAGAGCGGCTTATTCTCTAAGACCAGATATGTTAAGGCCGTTGATGATGTCAGCATAAGCATAGGAAAGGGAGAAACAGTCGCAGTAATAGGTGAGTCAGGCAGCGGCAAGACCAGCCTGGGTAGGACGCTTTTGCGGCTATATAAGCTGAACGGTGGTACCCTAATATTTGATGGGAAGGATATAACCAAGGCAAGTGAATCCAGCATTGCTTGGTTTAGGAGAAGGGCGCAAATGATATTCCAAGACCCATTCTCGGCGATAAATCCATTCCATAATATAAAGTTTATTTTGGAGGAGCCCCTAATTATCCATGGTGTCGGCGGTAGCGCGGCCGAGAGGGAGGAAATGGTTATACGGACTCTGAATGAGATGAAGATGAATCCGCCAGAAGATTACCTATTCAAGTATCCCCATATGCTAAGCGGTGGGCAAAGACAGAGGATAGCAATAGGTAGAGCCGTGATATTAAGACCGGACTTCATAGTGGCTGATGAGCCTGTTTCGATGCTTGATGCGTCGGTGAGGGTTGAGATATTATCGCTGCTTAAGGAAATACAACAGAAGATGAATATAGCATTCCTATACATCACTCATGACATATCCACGGCCAAATACTTCAGCGATAGAATAGCGATTCTCTACGCGGGTAAGCTAGCTGAAATAGGTCCTTATAGGTCTGTCATAAAGGATCCAGCTCATCCATATACACAGGCCTTAATAGAGGCGATACCGGATCCTGATCCCTCGAATAGATTTAAGGATAGAAAGATAGTTGGAGGCGAGCCCCCCACCCTAATTAACCCACCAAGAGGCTGCCGGTTCCATCCCAGATGTCCATTTGCCATGGATATATGCAGGAGAGAGGAGCCGCCAATGGTGGAGGTCAAGAACGGCATATACGCTGCCTGTTGGCTCCACATAAAGAAGTGATTGCCACAGCTCATATTAAATGCGATTAAGCAACGGCGTTAAATTTAATTCTAAAACAGCAATATTTAAATTAATGCGTATAACCATTGATCGTAGGAATTTAGGCGATGAACTTAATGACATTATCGCTAACCCAGGCCGAGTTAAGGGTAGGGAATTAATTTCGTATGCTATTGATTACTTAAGGAGATCCCGGGAAAGCGATGATAGGTCTGCCGCTGAGTATCTTTGGGCGGCCAGTACTCTGGCTGTAGAGGCATTAGGCGCCTACAGGGAGAACCAGAAAATAGTATCGCTTCGGGATCAGTGGATCTGACCTCCTCCCCGCCATTTGGCGAGGGTTCCCCGAGGTCTAGAGGGTTACGCCCCTTTCACGGGCGCTACTCGATTATGATCCACGATAAACGACAAAGGCTTCTTTATCGTCGAGATCGTTATGCCGGTAGCCTTCTTCAATATGTTTAATGCGCCGTTCAAGTCGGAATGAAGCCTATGACCCTTAGGGCAATTAACTACTCCCCTTGGATCCCTCTCAACCTCAACACCATGATAAGCACAGATACGTGAAGTATTATACTCAATGACCTCAAACACACGAATACCATACTCTTGAGCCTTCAGTTCTATGATATTCATCAACTCTCGATAAGACCACAAGTTCACGGTGAACTTATTACCCTTATCCTGCGCGATATTGAAGGGGTACCCCAAGTAGATCGTGGATACGCCTCGCTCATGCAACTCCCTCAACAGGTGGGAGGCGAAGTTGCGGTAGAGGTGAAGAAGCCTCCTAATTAGTTTCTTGAAGAGTCTCCTCCTCTCCCTATTAAGCTCCTCGTATGCTTCGTATTCTTCAATGT
>LOBW01000047.1 GCA_001516585.1 Thermocladium sp. ECH_B | reverse complement strand
CCTGTGAGTATAATTGTTGATACTCCTCATCCTGTTTCCTCAAGTCGAGGGCTAATTGCCTCAACTCGTTCTTGCTTAATCCCTTCCCATCCTCATGGTAGAAGTATGTGTCTGCCCAACGTAGGGTGTTATAGACCTCACAAGCCACTTCCAAGGGCTTTTAACGCCCTCAGCGTTCGTCGGTGTATGCTCTAAACCTAAACCCCACGATGGGCATCAGAGGAACAGGAACACCACTAATATAAAGTTATTCCACTCATCCCCGCCATAAATGGCGAGGCTTCCCCCATGCATATAAAACGAACGGCAAGCCTCGCCCCTTTAGGGCGGGGATGAGGTCAGTTGTTGGAACCCTGTAATTGAAATTAATGCTTCTTCGGCTTATATTCCCTGAACCCGAACTACGGCAACATTCTTAGTTCTTAAAAATTAACAAAGAATTGATCAATAACTTATCCAAACCAATTAAGCATCATCTAGGCAATTAAGAATTGCGAAAATAATTTTAATTACTTGATTAATTTGCCCAAATAATATGATGATTCCTAGGTATGATGGAGAGAGCATAGTTAATTTATCCAACTCCATACTAAAAGCCTTTGGTGCGCATGAAAAGGCGAATCCATTAAATGATGTTGAATTACATGGAAACAAAATCATATTGATACTGGTCGATGCATTGGGATGGGTTGGGCTGGAGAAAATGAGCAATATAGATGATGTAAGGTGGTTCCTAGGGAAGTCAAGGCAATTAACAAGCGTGTTCCCATCAGTAACTGCCACTGCATTGACTAGTCTATCCACTGGTGTGACTCCCGGCATGCATGGTGTTCTAGGCACCATACTTTTCATGAATGAGTTTGGCAGCATGGTTAACACCCTTAACATGAGCATAGCGCCGAGTGGATCTCGTGATGATGTATTGAATCTAGGACATGATCTAGGACAACTTTATCATGATGACACAATATTCGAGGAGGCTGGGAGGCACGGAATCAAGAGCGCAGTAGTGGTTCCAAAGGGAATTGGGGGAAGCGGAATATCTCATATATTATATAAGGGTGCCAATGTTTTGGAATACTACACATTATTCGATGCATTAACTACATCTATTAATGCTATGGATACCCATCAATTCGTGTATCTCTACTTAACACACCTAGATACAATACAACATACATACGGCCCATCTTCTCATCACTATGGATATGCATTAATAGAGACCATGCATATATTAAGGAGATTCTCGGAAAAGCTTCCAAATAATTCATCCCTAATAATTACTGCCGATCATGGGCAAATAGATGTAGAGCCTGAGAAAGTAGTGGACCTACGTAAGCACAATGAACTGTTGAACTACCTTTCGCTTCCTCCCTTTGGAGAACCACGAGCACTCCAACTAAAGCTTATGGATAAAAGCCATGTAGAACCCGTGAAGGATTACTTCAAAAAATTCCTTCCCATGGTAGACCTATATGACCTAAATCAAGCAGAGACGCTTCTAGGCGGATTAAACGAGAAAGTTAGGAGAAGAATGGGAGACCTAATTGCAGTGCCCCGAGATTCAACCACCTTAATTTACTTGCTTAAGCCATCCGATGATAAACTAATGAAGTTCAGAGGACACCATGCAGGACTATCACGAGAAGAAATGGCTATTCCCTTATTCATAATGAACAAGTAATTACCCCTTCAATAATTAGCTATATTTCCTCTATGTCATCATCGTCTTTATCGTTGCTGGATCCATCCTTGAATGAATTGATGCCTATCTTGGATAACCCAAATGTGTCGATCATCGTTTCATAGACATCTGGTAATAATCGCATTCTCATTATGGTGTAAATAATATAAATGGTAAGGACCAATCCTGAATTATATAGTGCAATACCCAACCCTAGGAGGTTATTCATGGCAAGCATATAGTCATCTATTGGTATGGATATATTCAAGTAATGCTTTATTGTTATATATGGGATATAAAGAAATAGACCAAACACGAATATCATTATTATAACCCAAAATAACCGTGATGCTAAGTGAAGATGCTTTAATTGCGTTAATGGGATATTCTGTAAAATACCTATCACCGTTATCACATCCATCAATATGGTAGATGATGAAGCCAATGCAACGAATATTATATCTAAATTAGAGGAACCAACCAACCAGAGCTGAACTATCATTACATCAATGCTAATGAGAGTCGCAATGATAACTATGAGAGAAGCCACATATATTATTATCTGCAATCTTCTTGCTTGTGTGCTTATAGCCATTAACTATGCAATGAATTAGTCAATTTAAATATATAATAGATAAAAACCCTTAAGGCTCTTCCTGATTAAATGAATCATTATTAATTTTTAATGAAAAATCATGATAACGAGGATGACAAGTCTCGTCCTTTGGGGCTGGGTAAGAGCTTAAATGCTTCTTCCGAGGGTAGCAATAGGGGACCCTTGGCCAGTCAATTCCTTGGGAGTGGGGAGTGGGGGCCGACGTACCCCCACAATACCGGCTCGAGAGGATGACCAACAGAACAGCACCCATAAAGGGGCGTAACCCCCAAGACCTCGGGGAGCCCTCGCCCCTTCAGGGCGGGAAGGGGATCAGTTGTCTCTAACCTCCTACCTATATTTATGGGCGAGGATTGCCCTTTTATTATTAATGCGATACAGGGTTGAGAATTAATGGTTCTCTACATTCCTCATCAAAACATTTATATGAACCTACCCGCCTCCGCCAAACGATTAGGCAGTGGCAAATGATGGATTCCCACCAGCGTTGTATCGATGGGCATGCCCCAATTGCGGGGGCATAATAGATGCAGATAGATTAGGAACTGGGCTACCGTGCCGCCTATGTCTTCCCCGAACCCCAAAGAAACGCGATGTACTAAGCATATTGAGAGAAATGGATAAATTAGGAACTTTGAAGAGAATGAGACCTATATTATCCATGTATATGAAGTATGATGAATTAAATAATCTATTCCGTGAAATCACTGGATTCGAGATGTGGGGGGCTCAAAGGGTATGGGCTAGGCGGCTTGTACGGGGAAAGAGTTTTGCAGTGATAGCGCCAACCGGCAGTGGTAAGACCACCTTTGGAATAGTAGCATCTATATATACTGCGATTAATGGGGGTAAGACTCTCATAGTGGCGCCAACATCAACTCTTGCATACCAATTATTCCAGAGAGCCGAAGCATATTCGAAGGGAAAAGCAAGGATAGTGGCCTATAATTCGCTATTGACAAAGAAGGAGAAGGAGGAGGCGATAAAAAGAATTAATGATAATGATTATGACATATTAATCATAACGAATTCATTCCTATCTAAACACATGGATCTACTGGCTAGAAATAAGTATAAATTAATATTCGTGGACGATGTCGATAGCGTCCTTAAAGCGTCAAGCAAGAATATAGATAGACTACTAGTGCTGCTTGGCGTACCGAAGGAAGCAATAGATGTAGCGCTGGAGGCTATTAAGGTANCTAGAGATACAATGCAAGCCCTTAGAAATGGTAATGAAGATGATTTAGGCGAACTTAATAGACGAATGAGAAGCATAGCTAAAACAATAGAAGAGATGATGAAGGGGCGGAATATCGGTACATTAATAGTTAGCGGCGTATTGACCAGGCCACGCGGCACATCGAGGGCGCTTCTCTTCAGAGAATTTCTAGGCTTTGAAGTGGGTGGGCGAGCCGAGGGTCTAAGGAATGTCATTGATTTATTTATGCAACCTAAAACTAATTTAATAGAGGATGCAGCTAACCTAGTTAAGAGGCTAGGTGGGGGAGGTATAATATTTATTCCAACAGATGCTGATAGGGAAATAGCCAAAAAGATTGCTGAAAAATTAGGCGAGGCAGGAATAAAGGCTGGTATCTACTTGAAGCCGAAAAAGAAACTATTGCTTGCATTCCAGGAGGGTGAACTAGATGTATTGATAGGCCTTGCTACATCTAGGTCATCGCTTGCCAGAGGAATAGATATGCCGGCCCGCATTAAGTATGTGATATTCGTGGGAGTGCCAAAAATAATGTTTAGACTAAACCTGGCGGAATTCATGCCCATCAAGTTCCTCCTCTTCTTCTCTGGTATACGTCAAATAGCGCCCGATGAATTAAAGCGCCGTGTGGATAAAATGATTGCCAGGCTACGGAGAATATCATATTTGAACCAAAACCAANTAAGCGAGATACTTACGAAGGCCCAGCAAAACATCAATGAGCTGAGCGGATTTCAAAGATATGTAGCTGAAACGGCGATGGAGTCCCTTAAACTTGCCGATGAGCTCCTGAAGGTGCCGGCCATAATCGATAACATAAATAAGTCTGAGGTTAATATTCAATTACGAAACGGCGAATTCCACATAGTGCTGCCGGATTCCACCACATATATACAGGCCAGCGGTAGGACATCAAGGATGTATATCGGAGGAGTCACGCATGGATTATCCATAATCATAATTGATAATCCATCAGTATTCACGGCGCTTCAACGCGATTTAAAGTATAGACTGGATGAGGCTGAGTTCAAGGATGTTGAGGCCTATGATGTAGATGCCATAATGCAGGTCATTAATGAGGAAAGAAGAGAGGTGGCGGAACTACTTAGAAGTGAGGAACCAAAGAAAGAGAAACTAAGTACTTTTAAGTCAGTCCTATTAGTTGTGGAGTCTCCTACTAAGGCTAGAACCANTGCCAATTTCTTTGGGAAACCCAGTAGGCGAATAATGGGTGGCCTAAACATATATGAAACAAATCTGGGCAACATGTTGCTAAGCATAGTGGCAACCAAGGGACACATGATGGAGCTAGCGCCTAACGCCATCGAGCAGGAAATAATGGGAAGGGCTAAGGATTACTATGGTGTATTAGTTACCGATGGGAAGTTCATACCGATATATAGCATAATAAAGAGGTGCCCGACATGCGGTAAGACTTATACCGATGAAAGGGATACTTGCCCCTATGATGGTACTCAGCTAGTGACTACAATGCCGGTAATAGATACCTTAAGGGATTTAGCGATAGATGTTGATGAGGTATTGATAGGCACGGATCCCGATTCCGAGGGTGAGAAAATCGCTTGGGATGTATATAACATGTTGCGTCCATTCGTGTCGAATATCCATAGAATAGAATTTCATGAAGTCACGAAGAAGGCCATAATAGATGCCATAGCTAATCCAAGAGCGGTGGAGCCCAATATGGTTAAGTCGCAACTAGTTAGAAGGATAGAAGATAGGTGGATAGGATTTGGGCTAAGCAAGTACCTACAGGATAGGCTTAACCGCAAAAACCTATCCGCTGGGAGAGTCCAAACGCCGGTGTTAGGATGGATAATACGAAGGCACATAGACAATAAATACTCTAAGGCAATGAGACTGACTGTAACCCTAGTTAATGATGAGCAGGAAACATTCATTGTTCCGCTCAATAATGATCCAAGCGAGGCCAAGGCTGAATCCAAGAACCTAAGAGGATTCAAAAAGAATCACGATGGATTAAAAGTTAATTATAGCAAAATAGAGGAGAAAGAGGAAATAATTAATCCTCCACCGCCCTACACAACCGATACAATGCTAACTGATGCAGCTAACCTCTTGAGACTTGATGTAAATACAACAATGAGGCTTGCGCAGGATCTCTTCGAGTCCGGATTAATAACATACCACAGAACAGATAGCACTAGGGTATCGGCCGTTGGATTATCAATAGCCAAGGAATATATAGGCAATAAATTTGGCGAGAAGGAGTACATGGGAAGAACTTGGACCACAAGTGAGGAGGGAGCCCACGAGTGTATAAGGCCAACTAGGCCAATAGATGAGGAGGAGCTCCATACATTAATATCCACAGGTATACTAAATATTCAACTAACGAATAGGCATATCCAACTCTATCGATTAATATTTAAGAGATTCATGGCAAGCCAAATGAGGCCCGCCACGATTAAGAAGGCTAAGTACAGAGTTACTTTGCATAACTCGAACGAAATCGCCAATAAGGAACTCGAGAGGGTGATCGATATAGTGGATCCTGGATTTCAATTAGTGCTTCAATCAATCCGAAAACGCGAAGCCATTACTGAAGCGGATTTCGAGGTTAAAGATGTGGTTACTAAGACCATTAGAACGATTTATCCCTATAGGGAAGGCGATATAATAGCTGAAATGAAGAAAAAACACATAGGTAGACCATCCACCTATGCTAAAATAATAGACACACTGCTTAGGCGAGGATACGTCACAGCAATAGGTAATGTAAAATACCTTGTGCCAAAGAGGCTGGGTATACTTGCATATGTTTGCCTAACTGGCGATGATTATGTTAGGGAAAAATTGCCGCCGAGACGGGAAGAGGATAAGAAGGAACTAGAGGATACGCAGATCAAATGCGGCAATAACAAGGAGCTTGGTAAATTAGTCAGCGAGGATAGGACTAGACAGTTAGAGGAGGAGATGGATAATGTAGAAATGGGTAAAATAGATTACAAGGAAATATTAACCCAATTATTTAATGAAATGAAGGAACTAGAACTATTTTCATTCGAGTCAGCCGCATGAATCCGTCTTACAATAGGGATCGCTTGTTTCGCCTAATTCATTTAGCTTGTCATCTATTTTCTCATCAACGTTTATAGTCTTAACAATTATCTTAGAGGGAGATGGCTTATTAGCTACGCCACTATAAATCACTTGAACAGACTTACTTTTATCCCTATATACCGTTATGCCCTTAGCGCCTAATTCCCATGCCATTAAGTAAGCTCCTTCCACATCCTTAATGGTGGCATTACTCGGCATATTAATAGTCTTGCTTACCCCGTTATCGATCCACCGCTGCCACGTAGCCTGCATCATGACATGCCACCTCCAATGGATCTCATTAGCGGTCTTCAATAAGCCATGTAACTTATACGTATTGGGAAGCATGCCGCTCTCCAGTATATACTTCTTGATATCCTCAGGAACATTACCTAATCTCTCTAGGGCCGTTCCATTATACTCAATCAACTTACCTATGGCTAAGTTCCTAACATAGGCAATAGCGAATATGGGTTCTATGCTTGAATTCACGCCTGCTATTAAGCTCCTGCTTCCCTCTGGAGCAATGCTCATCACTGTCGCATTCCTTATACCGCTCTTAACTAAAGCACGAATATCGTCAAGTGTAGCATGCATTTCCTGTAATACGCTCAATGCAGCTGATGTGAATTCGTCTTGAGCATGTTGAGGGGGACTAATGATCTCTAGGTATTCTGATAAGTACTGATTAGTTACTTGCGATATTTTTCTTGCTCTCTCCATCCATCTATCTATTGGGAGGATCCCCTTCTCCCAATCGCTCCCATTAAACTTAGGATATGATCCCTTTTCCAGCGACAATAAGTGGCTAGCCTTTGTCGCCGTGCTGAACATAAACATCGCCAATGTATCTGCAAGACGTAATGCCTCTGGACTATCATAAGGAATGCTCAGTTTTATTAATAAATCAGCGAAGCCATTAACCCCGAGACCTATCTTGCGGGTAGCGTGATTGGCCTCATCGAACATTTTATGTGGATGCTTATTTACATCTATTACATCATCCAGGAACCTCACTGCTATAGCTATATCATTGAATAGGGCGTCCCAAGCTATTTGATGCCCATGTATGTACTTAGTTATGTTTATGCTGCCTAAATTGCATGATTCTCCCGGCAAGAGCGGAACCTCGCCACATGGNTTAGTTGAAGCAATTACCCCCGCATTCTTCGCTGGATGCATTATGTTTATGGAATCCTTATTAAGCATGCCGGGATCGCCGGAATCCCATGCGCTCTTTACCCATTCATTAAATAGCTCCCTAGCATTAACCTTGCCCCATATCTTTATATCGCCCTGCATGGCACGGCGTTCACAGTCCTCATAGCATTTTTGGAACTCATCCCCCCATGTATTGGCTAAGCATTGGCACTCCCTGGGACTGAAGAGAAGCCAATCCTCGCCCGTCAATGCGCGCTCCATGAAGTAATCGGTGGTCATAACGGATATATTGAAGTTCTGTAATTGAATGTCCTTTAATTGACCCGACTTTGCCTTAATGAATTTCTGAATATCTGCATGCCATACCTCAAGTATCCCCATCATGGCCCCTCTCCTCTTACCTCCTTGCTTTATTACATCCGTGCTAACATCAAATAAACGCATGAAGCTGACTGGGCCACTGGCGACTCCCACCGTTGACTTAACTACATCCCCTTCGGGCCTCAATTTAGAGAAATTATACCCTGTCCCAGCTCCCATCTTATGTAACTCGGCGGTCAGGGTTAAGGCATCATAAATTCCAAAGCAATTCTCATGGGAATAACCTGAAATACAATCATCAATTGGCACCACGAAGCATGCCGATAATTCCCCAGAGCGAGTGAATGCATTAAACATGGTTGGGGAATTGGGAAGAAACTTCAAGTTACTCATTAAATCATAAAACTTGGACGCCCATGATATAGGATCAATTCCATACATTTTTTCAGCATATGCAACCCCCATTGCAACCCTCATCCACATATACTGAGGAGTCTCAAAGAATGTGCCATCAAGTCTCTTTAGCAGATAGCGACTCATGAGCGTTCTAACGCCATTATAAGTGAGCAAGCGATCCCTCTCTGGCCTAATCATGCTGCTTAATTCATCTATGTATTGTTCATAAAACGATGCCATCTCCTTGTTCCATAATCCTTGGCTCATGCCAGTTAAGAACCACTGCTTAAACCCATTCCTATAAATAACTTCAAAATTGGATTGATCGAACTTGCCCAGCACCATTTTATATACACTCCATAACAAATAATCCCTGGCTGCAGTGTGCCATCTCATATCTTCAGGCGCCTTATTGAGCATTATCAGTTGAACCATATCGCTTATATCTTGGCTCTTTATTGTTTGGCCGCTTATTAAGCTCTGAAGCTCCTTTAAAACTAGATCTGGATTCGGCGCATTTACTAAACTAAGCACCCTGAGAAGCTTCCGCGGAGAGAAGGGCTCCTCCTTACCATTACGCTTTATTACCCTGGGCATCCTGGATGACTTGACTATCTCTAATTGCATCTATCCTCCCCACCTATAAAGTTTATTCTTCCCAACGGATAAAATAACCGTATCATTAGACTCAATATAACGGTGTAATATCCTAGATAAAGATGCAATGCTGTAAGATCTTAAGTTGAGAGATAACTATGAAACTTTCGACAATAATTAAAATTAGAAAATCACGTGAATACCAATACCTTTCCAAGCCTTATAAATAAATTAACCTCCTCCCCAACATCAAACGGCTTATCCATCATGACCACAACCTCGGTATTATCATTACTAGGAGGCACAACAGTGACCCTGAAGAGACCACTTGAATAGCTGGATACCTTAACCCGAGCTCGCCCCACGAGGAACCAGTCACTGCCCAGAGAAGATTCCTTGGATATCTTTAGATCTTCAAGGCGAATGCCCAGCCTTACGTTGCTGGCGTTGATCTTATTTATGGGAAATGAAAAATCATCAACTACCGCATAAGTTGCTCCATTTCTATCTTCAATTCTTCCATTTAACTCCACTAAATCACCTATTAATTTCGCCACCTCCACATTGATGGGTTTAGAGTATATGATGGATGGCTTATCCACTTGCACTAATTTGCCATGAACTATAACGCCAGCGCGTTCCGCTATGGAAAATATGTCGGCGGGATCATGAGAAACCGTTATTGTGGTTATTTTCAATTCATTTTGAATCCTCCTAACAAGAGCACGAGCGCTATCCCTTATTCTGGCATCCAAATTACTGAACGGTTCATCCAATAAGAGAATAGATGGATTCTTAACCAATGCACGCGCCAACGCCACCCTCTGTTGCTGACCACCCGATAATTCCCTTGGATAGTGATTGAGCACATGAGATATCCCAAGTATCTCCGCTATATCGTTTATTTTCTTCTGCTCCTCGGCCTTGCTTATCTTTAAAGACTTCAGTGGAAAAGCGATATTATCATAAGCAGTCATATTAGGATAAAGGGCCCATGTTTGAAATACCATACCTATATTTCTATCCTCGGGAGGCACTATCAATCTATTCGAGGCAGCCACCAGCTCATCATTGAAATACAGCTCGCCGGCGGTCGGTACATCAAGTCCAGCTATTATACGCATAAGCGTCGTCTTACCAGCCCCACTAGGTCCTAATATTCCGAAGGATTCACCGCTATTGATCTCCATGTTAATCTTATCTAATGATCTCCATGTTAATCTTATCTAATGCAACTACTTCCTTCTTCTTCGACTTAAATATCTTAGTGACACCCTTAGTAATTACCTTAACCATACTACACCCCCTTACCTCCTGTTCCAAGGGCTATTAAGCCCTTTATAAAATATCTACCAAGAAAAATGAAGATGCCCAAGGGCACTATAGATGCTATAAATGCAGCAGCGAATGTTTCATTATAGAGAGTCGCATATCCTCCAGTGAATGATTGAACCGTAACCGGTATTAACCTCATATTGGGCGTGGTAGTCAACATTAAGGGTATGAAGAAGTTATTCCATGTCTCAATGATGTTAAATATTAATGTCGATACAAAGCCCGGCAGCGATAATGGAAATACTAATTTAATGAAAATCCTCCAATCGCTGCCCTTATCCAGCCTGGCAGCTTCAATTATCCTGGGAGGTATGGCGGTTATGAAAATAGACATTAATAATGCCCCAGTTGGCATATAGAATATGAAGAATGCAAACGCTAATCCCCAATAAGTATTCAGGAGACCCATATCTGCAATCAACTTAGTTAATGGGATTAATGTGGCTTGATACGGAATAAACGTGGCCAATGATATTAATGAGAAAAGAAAATTACTTATAAAGGAAGAAACCTTACTAAAACTATTTGAAAGCATATAGAAGAAGTAGGCCGCCATGGATCCCAAGAAAGTAGCTATGAACGCCACGGGAAGCACTATTATTAAACTATTTAATAATGGCCTGCTTAGTGATGACCAAACCGCTTGGAAGGGCTCTAGGGTAGGGGATGAGGAAGGCACAAGAACCGGCGTCGTGTATACCGCTACGTCGCTCTTCAATCCATTTATTACCATGGCATATATCGGAACCAACCATATAACTACAAAGATGATGATTACCAATTGATGAATTGCGGCCTTTACAGCAGGACTAATTCTCTTGGTTTTGGCTTTACTCATGCTTCATCCACCTCTTTATCCCATATAACGCATAAGGTATAACCACTGCAGTTGCTATTGCTGTTATTATTGTAGCCACAGCAGAGGCTTGGGCAAAGTATTCCGTTGTGAATAAGTAATACATATAGACCACGCTAGTTTGGAGAAATATATTGGTTGGTCCACCGCTTAATAGGTAAGGAGGACTAAATACCCTAAAGGAGAAGAGGAATAATAATGCTGATGATACTATGAACCCATTCATAGAGTTAGGAAGAAGAACTCTAAATAATATCCTGAATGGACTGGCCTTATCTATCCTCGCCGCCTCTATCAATGATTTATCAACACCCATAAAGGCCGCCAAGTAAAAAATCAGCGATAAACCAGCATATGCCCATATAACCACTATCATTAAGCTTGGAAACTCCATTGATGGCGATGAAAGCCAGAGAGGCGTCGGCAAATGAAGCATTCTCAAGAACCAATTTATGCCGATATGAATATTAAATAGCCAAAGCCATATCAATGAGTTAGCTGCCATGGATATAGATAATGGATATATCAATAATGATAGGTAGAAACTCCTTAATCTCTCATTGCCTAGAAAATAAAGTAAGGAAGCAAATAGTAAACCAAGCAAATTACCGAAGACAACGGCGCCCGCCGACAATAGAATAGAGTGAGTGAAAGAGATAGAGAAATACTCTGTGGATAACAGGGACATATATGTTTGGAGACCAACAAATGATGGGTGAGGATTAAGCAGAGACCAATTCGTGAATGAGTAATATAGATTCCATAAGACTAAGTAAAGTAGAAGGAATGAAAAGAAAATCGTTGGAATTGCCATTATTAATCCTTGAATTCTCATGATATCACCATGAAATAAACTATTATTTTAATATTAACCCCAAGAAGCATTGTTAGGAATTAACCCATGGTGGGTAGTAACCAGCAAATGGGTGGCCAGGGAACCCTAGGTAGCCAAGGCCAAGCTTAGCGGCGGCCAACCACTCGCTCTCCTCCTGATGCATCTCCGTGGCCAGCGTTATATTCCAGGCCGCTATGCCGCTTGGCCCAACTTGTTGCAATGTGTAGAGACCGCTATTCAATTGAGCGAATACATCATCAAATAACCCACCATCAGATAATTGATAAACGAAGTTTTGCTCAGGCGTGCTCAGCAATTGCTTATAATCGTACCACTGAGCAGGCGTATTGAAGTAGTCAGTAGTGACGTTGTTATAGAACGTAACTGCCTTCCATTTGGTCCATATCTCTTGACCAGCCATGGATGCCCACCACTTAATAAAAGTCAATGCATCTTGCTCCTGCGGCCCCACTGGAACCGCAACTGAATCAATAACTAGCGCGTAATAGTTCTGTGTGCCTGGAAATGGTTCCTCCACTATCGTTACATTATTCCAGTTAATATAAGGAGCAACCGCCGGATATATGGTTATGTTGAGGAAATCATAGGCGTAATTAGTTAACCAATTACCATTGGCTTGAAACGCCACATTACCTTGGGCTAGATCAGTTAATCCCTGGGTCCACGTCAATGATTGCCACCCTGGATAATCATATGAGGTAAAGTTAAGGAATAAGTTGTTGGTCTCAGCTATCCAATTCTGTATTGTTGCATTGTTTAATGGAATTACTCCATATATCATTTCATTATAAACATGAGGCCCAGCTAGAGATAGGAATATATCTTCCCAAAGATTTAATTGATCCCAACCACCATCAGAGCCCGGCACCATCCACGGGGAAACGCCATGAGCGGCTAATTGAACCGTATCATACTCCAGCGTAGATAAATTAGTTGGTATTGGCAAATTATACTTCTTAAGTAACTTCAAATTAATGTAAAGCAATGCACCTCTATGAACATTAACCGGTATTGATAATAAAGTCCCATTGAATGCACCGGCCTGAAGTACTTCAGGCACGGCATACTTGAAGAGACCGATTTGTTGAGCTATTGGAGTCATATTAACGAAGTTATTCACTCCTTTAGGGGCTATTTCCACGTAACTTATCATCTCAGGACCATAATGCACTTGGAATAATGCCGGTGGTTTTCCTGCCTCTATTAGCGTTAGTATTGCGTACTTGGCGTTGGTGCCCCCAGCGCCTGGAACTATTGTTGGGGTCACGTTTAGGTGGTATTGGTTTTCGAATGCTGGTATTAAGTGGTTCAGCGCCACCTTGCCCTCCGTGGCCCACCACGTGTAGAATATTAGCGGCGCCTTCGCCGCTTGAACGCTCGACGTAGATGGTTTATAGGTTACCGCCA
>LOBW01000046.1 GCA_001516585.1 Thermocladium sp. ECH_B | reverse complement strand
CGATTCCCAATTGGATCCCCAACTTCGATAGATCCTCGCTAATCCCTATTCGCATACTACTATTACTATGGCTACATGGATATAAACATTATTATCCATCCCATCCCCAAAAAAATGCATCTCTTTACACTGATCTCCTCCCGCCTTGAGGGGTTTCCTTTGGGTGGTTCTTTGATTCATGGTTTACTGCCTTCATCGCAGCTTAGGCCTATTGTGCAAAATATTTTTAAATAAAGGAACCGCATCATTGATATGACCATTACTTGCAAGCTATGCGGTAAAAGCATGAATTCGATAGGGGAGTATGTGAGGCATGTTAGGGTTGAATGTAAGCAAATACCAAGAACTAGAAAATGTCCCATCTGCGGCAGGAAATTTAATAGCATACATAAATTCAAGATACATTTAATGAATGAGGCATTAATCGATGCACGTCATGGAAACGCAATTATCTTAACGAGTTAAGGGGGCGGAAGACCCCTTCCGCTAGGGAGGGGATGGACCCCTTATAGAAACGTTTAGATATTTCTTTCTTGCCTTTCATAATGCCCACCGTGGGGTTTAGGTTTAGAGCGTACGCCGATCAATGAACGTTGAGGGCGTTAAAGGCCCAGTTGAAGTTGCGTGAGAGGCGTGCAACGCCCTTCGTTGGGCAAGTCATGCGGGGCGGGAGCCGCCCGTGGAGCTCCGCCCACTACCCGTGATGATGGGCAAGGCGGGGCNNGGAAGCGGGAAGCCCCATTAGGGGCGGGGTAGTTNACACAGTGATAGCCGCCACGCGTAATCCATCTGCATCCCTGACTTCATAATAATCGGATCTCTTCTCCATTCTCGATTTTTCCTTGGGTCTAGATTGACATTCAGCTAGATGACTCGGTTTAGATGAAAATCGGCGATGCAAATCAATGTGGTTTATTGATTGAACATCCGTATATGCCCGTTCATCTCGCTAAACAATATGCCTGAAATCGATGATATCATTGAGAGAAAAGCAGCCAGTTCGGATGCCACGGGAACCATTGTGGCTGCAATACGGTTATTGAATAAGGGGGTAACTAGATGGGCGCTTAGGGCATTAATGAAGGAAGTGGAGATGCGGGGCGAGAGGAAGCCATTAATGGAGTGGGCATTAGCTAAGTATGCCGGGGAGGAACAATGCCCAACGATTGCCCACTTAATTTCGCCTCTCCTAGAGATGGGCCTGAAACTAGCCACTGCGTATCTACGCTCGGATGAGGATGCATTGAAACGGATGTTAAGCGATCCAGCGGTGAGGAAAGGGCTCATCACTACGCTGAGGGGCATAGCATTATTCGGCGTCACCACGCCCCAGAGATTGCCGGCTCCATTCTTCATAGTATGGAACTTCACTAATTCCTGTAACCTTAGATGCATTCATTGCTATCAGAACGCGGGGAAACCATTACCCAATGAATTAACGCTTGAAGAGAAACTCAAGATAGTGAAGGAGCTAGATGAGGCCGGCGTACCAGCCATAGCATTATCCGGCGGTGAACCGACTGTTCATAGGGATTTCTGGCCCGTCCTAGCGGAGATATCGCGGCGAGGCCTTTATTCGGCCGTGGCCACTAATGGATTGACTTTCTCAAATATCGAATTTGCCGAACGGGCCCGTAGAGCGGGCCTTCGATATGTGGAGATAAGCATAGATGCGGCCGATCCAGCTATTCACGATAAGTTCAGGGGAGTGAAGGGGGCGTGGGATAAGGCAGTTGCCGGATTACGTAACGCCGTCAAGCTTGGCTTCAGCACTGCGCTGGCCTTCACGATCACCAAGGTTAATATAGGCGAGGTCGACAAAATAATAGATCTAGCGCAGGAAATTGGGGTCTCTAAGGTGATATTCTTCAACTTCGTTCCCGTGGGTCGTGGCCGTGAGAATTTGGAGATAGATCTATCTCCAGAGGAGCGCGAGGAGNTTCTCAGGCACATATATGGCGAAATGAAGCGAAGGAAGATGGAGATAATAAGCACGGCTCCTCAGTATGGTAGGGTAGTGAATCAATTAAGCGAGGGCAGCGATTCTTCTCCAACTCACTTCGTAGTAGCGAGCGACCCCATCACTAAGGAATTAACGGAATTCATTGGAGGATGCGGGGCAGGTAGGGTTTATGCAGCAATTGAGCCCGAAGGAACATTAACTCCCTGTGTTTTTCTTCCGCGCCCAATAGGTAATCTCCGCATCAAATCATTCTGGGATATATGGATGGACCCATTCATGGAGAACTTCAGAAACCGCGATCTACTAAAGGGATTCTGCGGCCAATGCCCCTATAAATTGATATGCGGGGGATGCAGGGCCAGGGCCTATAATTACTTTGGCGACGTGCTTGCACCGGATCCAGGCTGCATATATAACTCAGCGGATTGGCGCAAGCTTTCTGAGGACATATCTAAAGTGAAGGTTAAGGCACCGATGGCATTCAAGTGATTTACATGAAGGTCCTCCTCGCCGTTCCACCCGGCATAGAGAAAATGGAGCTATATAAAGTACTTGGATTAAGGGCGCCGCCGCTTGGATTAGCATGGATAGCGGCGGTTCTGGAGCAGGGCGGGCACAGCGTCAGGATAATTGACTCGCCGACAATTGGGATAGATTTAACTGCTTTCATTAATGAAATGAGGACTTGGCATCCAGATGTCGTGGGCATAACTTCGATGACGCCCACCATATATAAGGCATATGATGCAGTCAAGGCTGTCAAGGAGTACGATAAGGACTTACCCGTGATTATGGGCGGTCCTCACGCCACATTTATGTATCAAGAGACCTTAAGCAATGGAGTGGATGTCGTGGTGAGGGGAGAGGGCGAATTCACTACTCTGGAGCTGGTGAATATTATTGAGAGAAATGGGTTAGATAAAGACAAGTTAAGGAATGTGGCTGGAATCGCTTATACAAGCGAGAGGGGAGCAGTGGTAACCAAGGAGAGGCCCATAGTTAGGAATCTGGATGATTTGCCGCCCCCGGCCAGGCNCCTCCTTCCCATGGATAGGTACACATTATTCGGGAAGCCAATACGCATTATTCATGCAATGGCTAGCCGTGGCTGTCCATATGGTTGCTCCTTCTGCTCCACATCATACTTCTGGGGCCGTATGATTAGGTACAGATCGGCTAAAAACGTTGTAGATGAGTTGGAGGACGCAATTAATAAATATAAAACCAATATAATTGCCTTCACCGATGATGAGTTCACATTGGGCAAGAGATTCATTGATGCCTTCCTTAAGGAATTATCCTCTCGACGGCTCGATATATCGTTTTCCTGTGGTTCTCGGGTTGATACCATTGATAAGGAAATGATGATGCAGCTCAAGAAGCACGGCTGCTCCGCATTATACTTCGGCGTTGAGTCAGGTAGCCAGGAATCCATAAATAGAATAGGCAAAAAGATAACCTTAGAAAGGGCTGAGAAGGTGTTTCAATGGGCTAAGGAAACCAAGGTAAGCCATGTTGGTTCCTTTGTGCTCGGCTTTCCCTGGGAATCAATTAATGACATGAAGAACACCGTTAAATTCGCAATTAAGCTTAGGCCAACATACGCTCAATTCACAATAGCAACTCCCTATCCAGGCACGCCGCTTTACATGGAGGCTGAGCAAGAAGGATTAATAGAGGACCGTAATTGGGATCACTACACGACGCTAAATGCGGTAATGAGGGGATATAGATTCACTAGGGAGGAAGCTCAGAGGATGCTTCAATGGGCATACATAAAGTATTANGCCAGGCTGGGCTTCCTCATCAGTGAGCTGATTCATGGAAGGCTTGGCCCCATAGTGACGGCGATAAGAAATGCCTTGGTTCCATGGTTCAGCGAGGAACTGCTTCACGGAACTGCTTCACGGCAGTAATGTTCCCTAATTCCCTTAGTAATTGGCGGCCATAATGCCTTGGGCATGGCTTAACTATGTCCCTCAGGGCTGGGAAGACATTAAGGATCGTAGAACTAGGAGGCTTCTCTTTGCTGGGAGTATTGCTGTATTGAATGATTCAATATCCATATGTATTCCCCACATATTAATTATATCTACTAATATATGGATATCTCGATTGATTTCGCCCATCTCCACATAATCGTGGATCACTTGCAGCACTTTCTCCACGGTCTCCATGCCCACTAATTTAGCTAACCAAACTAATGCATCGGGCACATTAAGCACTATCATGTTTCTCTTGTTCAGCTTTATGTTTAAATACATGAATGCCAATTTAACGTTATTGACTTGCTTGCAACTAACCTTTCTGCAGTCATTCCTAGTCAGGAGGACTCCATCATGTACATAGATGTTTCCCTTCTCGAAGCCGAATCTCAGTGAGGCGGTTATGCCATTATATGCGAATATCCCGATATCTTCATTTAATTTCTCCGCTAATCGCCTAAGCCTCCTAAATAACTTGTAAACATCATCCCTATCGCAATTCCTCGCAATGAATGGAGTCGTCGCTAGGAGGGGTAGATCCATGCAGTCCAGCCCAAATTCATTGCAGATAACGACGCGTCTCCATAGTATCAATAGCATTAAGTGTAGCGTATCCATTTCATTAATTGGACAGTTACTGCTGGGAGGGGACTTAAAATCCACATCAATGTGATTAGCGGGTTCCCTATATAGATTTCCCTCACCGTAAACCGTAAAAATGGGCTACTCCAAGGGTTCCAACGAGCCCCGGTAGCTCAGCCTGGTTGGAGCGCTCGACCCCGGTGCCATTTGGGGGGCGAACCTTGTAAGTTCCAGTCAAGGGAGCGAGAGGTCCCGGGTGGCGGCCTTGGTCGCCCGGGAATTCAAATCCCGGCCGGGGCTCCACATAATTCTAGAGCAAATCCCGGCATATTTTTATTTGTCTCCCTAATTATTTAGAATCATGAGCAGTGACTTACCGTTCTCCGAGGTAGTTAAGGTGTTTGAGGCCATAGAAGCCACCACTCAACGCACGGTTATGGCTAAGTTGCTCTCCTCGATATTCAGGGAGGCGCCGTCCAACGTAATTGATAAGGTGGTCTATATAATGCTGGGCCAGTTACGGCCCGATTGGGAGGGCGTGGAGTTGGGGGTTGGCGAGAAGTTAGCGATGCGAGCCATATCGACTGCCTCTGGTTTTCCCGTTAAGAAGGTGGAGGAGGTTTATAAGAAGGTGGGGGATCTCGGGGAGGCTGCGAGGCAAGTCATGCAGATGAGGGGTTCCTCAACTATACTGGATTACTTTGGGGCTCGTGGCGGCAAGAGGTTAACCGTTGGCGAAGTCTATGAGGCCTTAATGACTGTGGCCAAAGCATCTGGGGAGGGCGCTCAGGACACTAAGGTTAGGCTGCTCTCCTCTCTTTTCGCCGATGCCTCGCCTGATGAGGCTAAGTATATTGCTCGCTTCATAGTGGGTAAGCTCAGGCTTGGGGTGGCCGATATGACTGTGCTGGATTCATTATCCGATGTATTTAACGTGCCCAGGGATGCATTGGAAAAGGCTTACCACATTCATCCCGATCTAGGGCGTATTGCTCGCCTTCTCTCGGAGAAGGGCCGAGATGCTTTATTGGAATTGAAGGTAACGCCGGGCATCCCGATTCAACCTATGCTTGCGGAGCGGCTTTCATCATCGCATGAAATTCTCGATAAATTGGGGGGCATAGCCATATGCGAGTATAAGTATGATGGCGAGCGCGCGCAGATCCATAGAAGCGGCGACGTGGTTAAGATATTTAGTCGGAGACTTGAGGATATAACTAATGCATACCCCGACGTGGTTGAGTACATGAAGGAAGCCATTGATTCCAGCGATTTCATAGTTGAGGGCGAAATAGTTACCGTTGATCCTGATACCGGCGAAATAAAGCCGTTCCAGGAATTAATGCATAGGAAGAGGAAGCACGACATTAAGGAGGCAATCGAGGAGTACCCGGTGGAGGTATTTCTATTTGATGCAATATACTTGAATGGAGTTGATTTAACCGATCTTCCATTAATAGATAGGAAGAGGGCATTATGGAGCGTAATGAGGCCTAATCAACATGTGCATCACGCGACTTGGCGATTGCTAGATAATGAGGCCGAGGTCGATAAGTTCTTCATGGAGGCGATAAGCGATGATTGCGAGGGAATAATGTGTAAATCAGTGAAACCGGGTTCCATATATGAATTGGGGGCAAGGGGTTGGCTCTGGATAAAGTATAAGCGCGATTATAAGAGCGAATTAAGCGATACGCTGGATTTAACCGTGGTTGGCGCGTTCTGGGGACGCGGCCGTAGGGCTGGACTATACGGTGCACTGCTTTTGGCGGCTTATGATCCAGACACCGATCAATTCTATACTGTGGCTAAGGTCGGCAGCGGATTCACCGATGAGGATCTCAAGAAGTTGCCGGATCTCCTGAATCAGTATAAGATACCCCATAGGCATCCCCGCGTCGTGTCTAGAATGGAGCCTGACGTTTGGTTCGTGCCGGGCCTAGTAATAGAGGTAATTGGGGCCGAAATAACTCAATCGCCAATACATACTTGCTGCCTAGATCCCAAGGCGGGCACTGGTCTAGCCATTAGGTTTCCCAGATTCACTGGTAGATATAGGACTGATAAGTCGCCGGAGCAATCCACTACGGTTAAGGAAATCATGGAGATGTTCAAGAACCAGAAAAAGATAAGCGAGACGCCAATTGATGAGAAGCTCTAGGTCGCTTTGCCGGGTCGCTGTTTCAATAGGTGTGCTGGGAAACATTAAAAAACCCACATAGCTTGGATTCATTGATAGAAAATGTTTTCGCCACAAATGGCTGGATACGATAGGGCTATAACCATATTCAGTCCGGAAGGAGAACTCTACCAGGTACGGTATGCTGGAGAGGCGGTTAAGAGGGGGTGGGCCACCCTCGGCATAAAGTGCAGCGGGGGAGTGGTTCTTGCAGCCGAGAAGCGGAAAATGAGTCCCCTCATAGATCTCAACAGCATTGATAAGGTATATATGGTTGATGAGCACATAGGCATTGCTCCATCGGGTCTCCATGCGGATGCCCGCATACTAATTGATTACGCTAGGGAGCAGGCACAGACTTATAGGTTGCTCTTCGATGAACCAGCGGAAGTAGAGTATGTCACGAAGAAGATAAGCGACTTGAAGCAAGTCTATACCCAGCATGGAGGTGTGAGGCCATTCGGTGCTGCGTTGATAGTGGGCGGTGTTGATAGTCACGGTCCCATGCTGTTCCAAACCGATCCAGGCGGCATATATTTCGGGTATTACGCCACAGCGCTTGGGAATAGTTCATCGACTATACTGGATTACTTGGAGAAGAATTATAAGTATGAGATGGATATTGGGGAATGCACTAAGCTTGCCGTTAAGGCACTTAGCCTCGTCGTTGAGTCGCTTGAGGTCGATAGGATAGAGATGGGCACGATAGATGTGGCAACCAAGAAGTACAGGAAACTTAGTTCAGATGAGGTTAAGGCCCTCATCGATAAAATAAGGGCAGAGCAGGGAAGCACTCAATAGGCTTTCTCTAGTTGAATTGTTTTTCAATTACTTTTAAGAATATTCTTGTGCATGGTTCGTGGGGCAACATTTATAAACTGTTTATCTATGGTATAGGTAAGTAGGATGGAAAGATGTTTCAATCACTACGTTCAGAATTAAGCAATGCCTTGCTTGATGCAGGGTTCAAAGAACCAACGGAAATCCAAAGGGCTTCACTGCCTTATCTCGTGAGGGGCAGCGATGCCGTGCTTAGGGCTAGGACGGGAAGCGGAAAAACAGCTGCTTACTTGCTTCCCATCATGAATTCCGTGAAGGGCGAGAGGGGCGAAGTCCTTATATTAGCGCCAACTCGCGAATTAATTAGGCAAATAGCGGATCAATTCGATTTATTCAACAAGTACCTGAACTACAGTAAGGTATTGGTATATGGCGGTGTCGGGTATCAAGGACAGGAGAGGGGATTACGCGATGCCGTCTTCATCTTCGCAACGCCCGGCAGGATGCTTGACATGGTTAGGCGAGGAAGCGCGGATTTGGGGAGAGTCAGGTTCCTCGTCATAGATGAAGTGGACAGGATGCTTGACATGGGCTTCATAGATGATATAAGAACACTATTATCGCTCTCCAGCAATAGGAAGCAAACAATAATGGCCTCAGCCACCGTACCCCCGGAGGTTAAGTCATTGATATCCAGCTTCGCTCCCACCGCTAGATTCATAGGGGTTGGCGATGAATATGATGTCCCCAACATAGAGCAAGTGGTTTACATAGCTTCAGGCGATTGGAGGGAGAAAATGGAGCTAGCAATTAAGGAAATAAGCGGAAAAACCATAATATTCACAAATACGAGGAAAAGGGCTGACGTGCTTCACCGACAATTACGTAGGCGAGTCAATGGAGTATTTTACACCCATGGCGGCGTCGATCAATACGTGAGGGAGAAGGTAATGCGGGAATTCAAGGAGAGGGGCAAGGTATTGGTTGCCACTGATCTAGTGTCCCGTGGAATAGATATCCTCGACATAAATACAATCATAAATTTCGATGTGCCGCAGGATCCGGAAACATATATTCATAGAATAGGCAGAACCGCTCGTCTAGATAAGGGTGGAAGAGCCGTTACGCTTGCCACCGATGATGATATAGGCATAGTAATGAAGGCAGCTCAATTAACTGGGACTAGACCAATAATTAGGCGGATTGGCATGGAAAGGGGAGTAAGGGCTGCTCGCGGCTTTGAGCGATGAAAGGATTGAGATTAATATCTCCTAATTTCTATGGCTTCTCCTGAAATCGTTTAGACAATTCATGCAGCAAAAATAATAAGTTCGATTATGGTACCTCTCAATTATTGGGCTTCCCCTTATTAGTCCGCCGCAATAATCGCAATGGAGTCTGGGATTCCTTATATTAATTACCCTGTTGCTCCATAATTGCTTATCCACTATGAAGAGCTGCACGATGCTGACCTTGCTCTCCCTTATTGCTTTCCTGATTTCAGCTAGATTGTTTGCCTTAATTATGCCTATGAATCTTCCATCCACTGATTCATAGATTTCCGAGAATAAATCGAGCCTAGTCGGTTTAGTTTCAGTTATGAGAATAGCCATTACATCATCATTGATGTATTCGCGTCCCACCTCTATTGTGAACCTAGTTATAACTCCGCGTGAGGCTAGGTTTCTAACGGTCTTAGATACGGTGTTTCTCGATAATCCCAGTTTCCTCGATAATCTCGTAATGGGTTCACTGGAGTCCTGTATTAATTCATTTAATATCCTGTACTCCGTCTCGGTTAATTTATCCATGTCATGAAATCGCTTCTCTCCTTAAAAACCGTTATGCACAGCTCTATGCTTTAATTATGCGCATTTTGCTAATAAAAAGCCTTATCTCAGTGGCTTATTGATACAACACATGCAAATTAAAGACCCAGTTTGCGGAATGGATGTGGATTCCTCAACGCAATATAAATCCCTATTTAAGGGGCAAGTATATTACTTCTGTTCCCGGGAATGCAAGCGAAAATTCGATGCATCGCCGGAGAAGTACCTAAGCGGGTACAGGGAGTCCATGTGATGATGCATGGAAATGCCGAATCTGGACGTCAAGATTAAGGTGAGCGGTCGGGAAATCACGTTTAGAATAATCGGCATGCATTGCACATCATGCAGCTTAACCGTTCAAAGAGCCATCTCGTCGGTGAAGGGAGTTATATGGGTTGATGTTAATGCTGCTACCAATGAGGCGCATATATTAGCTGGCTCCGAGGTGAGTTATGGCGAATTATTGAAGGCGGTTCAATCCGCTGGATACGATATATATAGAGAGGAAGCCGTGATCGTATTGCCTAGACTTGAGGCTGATGAATCATCACTAATAACCACTGCTCTCCTGAAGAGCAAAGGCGTATTTAATGTGATGATTAACCTGGGCAGTAATCATGTTATTGTTGCATATAATCCTTTAGAGACGAATGTCCATGAGTTAGTCAATGAATTGACTAGAATGGGTTTCAAAATAGTGGATGTGCTATCCGGGGATGATGTTGGGGATATTGATGAGAAGGCGATGACTCGTGACGTGAACGACATTAGGACCAGGCTATACATAGCTATTCCCCTAACCATTTCCTTATTTGCAGCAATGCTACTTAATTACCTAGGCATCATCGATGCAGCGATCTTTAACGTGATTGGATTGTTCTTGGCCACTCCTATTCAATTCTTTTCGGGTTGGAGGTTCATAAGAGGAGCGGCATTGGCTTTGCGTAATAAATCCGCCAACATGGATGTCCTGGTCACTCTTGGATCCATGAGCGCCTATGTACTAAGCCTAGCCCTACTGCTTCAATCAATTAATGGCGACACGTTCTTTGATGCTTCATCGGTTATAACCTTCGTATTGATAGGTAAGTACATTGAGGCTAAGATGAGGCGACTAGCCCACTCCTCCTTAACTCAACTAAATCAATCATCGATGCGCGCCCGACTAATTGATGGGAGTGAGGCAAGGGTTGATGAATTGCTTCCTGGAACTAAGGTCATTGTGAGAAGCGGGGAAACCATACCTGTGGATGGCATAGTTGATCAAGGCAATGGCTTAGTGAATGAATCCCTTATGAGCGGGGAATCAATGCCGATAAATAAGGGTCCAGGGGACGTAGTCATAGGGGGCTCAATATTGCTGAGCGGTTACTTGGTGGTGAGGGTCACCAGGACCGGCAAATACTCCTTAATGTCTCAAGTAATTCAATCGGTTCGACGCGCTCAAGCGTCGCGATTACCAATTCAATCACTTATAGATAAGGTATCGGGCGTTTTCTCATGGGTTATAATATCAATAGCCATCGCCGCTCTATTGACATGGAAGATAGTGATTGGAGCACCGCTCTCCACCTCGGTGATCTACATGGCATCGGTCCTAGTCATAGCCTGCCCATGCGCATTAGGATTAGCTACGCCGCTGAGCGTGATGATAGCCATTAATCGCGCTGCATCATTAGGCATACTCGTCAGGAATGCGGAGGCAATGGAGAAAATGCCTAGGGTTAAAATCATGGCACTGGATAAGACCGGTACATTAACAACGGGAAAATTCAGCATCAGTAAGATACATGGTAACGAAACATTAAGATGGGCCGCCTCCGCTGAGGCCGGCTCGAATCATCCAATCGCGTTGGCGATAGTTGATGAAGCACGGCGTCGCGGCATTAATTTTGAATTGCCGTCCTCAATAGATGCCGTGGATGGCGGGATAATTGCGCATATTGGAAGTAACGTAGTCGCCGTGGGCAATAAGAAGGTAATTGATGGAATGGGGATCAAAATTGATTCAAGCATTCAGAGGGAAGCCGATGCATGTATTGGAACGGTTATCTATGTCATTCTTAACGGCGAATTATTGGGATTCATGGAGGTTGAGGGACACCATAAGGCCGGAGGCGACTAAAGTAATTGATTGGTTAAGGCGTCGCGGCATTCGTCCAGTGATCATAACCGGCGACTCCGAGAAGTCAGCTGCATGGATAGCGAAGGAGCTGGGAATTAGCGATGTATATAGCGGCGTCTTGCCCACCGAGAAGGGCGATGTAATTAGCGAGTTGCGGCATGGCCTTGACAGAGGAGGATTAATAGCAATGGTTGGGGATGGCACTAATGATGCGCCAGCGATGGCGATGGCCGATGTAGGGATAGCAATGGGCGCTGGCACCGATATAGCCAAGGAAGCCGGCGATGTAGTGCTNCTTAGGAATGACTTAACGCAAGTCACTCGACTCTATGATATATCGCTGAAGACTGTGCGTAATGTTCGATTTAACATTGTCTACGCATTCGCGTATAACGCGTTTCTCATACCGTTGGCCGCTGGCTTAATGGGAGTCCTAATAAGGCCTGAATTAGCATCAATAGCGATGGCCATGAGCAGCATCTCCGTCACGCTTAATTCACTTAGACTTAGAAGAGCCTAATTAAAGAGACTCGGATCAATTGAGGGGTAAGGCATTGCCATGTATTGATAAAAGGAATGACAAACCTCGCCCCTTATTATGGTGGGGAGGAGGTCAGCCTATGGGGCTTAGCTTAAAAATGATGGGGAGATGAGTACAACTATGGGCTTAGCCATTGGGATTGATATAGGGGCCTCATTCATTAGGGTTGGCGTGATAGATGATGCTGGCAGGGTAATAGTGAAGGAGAAGGCCCCCGTCCCCTCCGAGGGTGGAGAGAATACCATGGCTGAATTAATAATAAGCATGATTAATGAGAAAATACCGAGGAAGTACGTGGATGAGGCATCGGCAATTGGGGTAGGTTCCATTGGGCCCCTCGACTTGAGGAGCGGCAATGTGCTAATCGCGCCTAACCTCAAGTGGAGCACCAAGAGGTTCAAGGTTGTGGATCCCATAGCGAGGGCAATTAATAAGAAGGTGATTCTATGCAATGATGCTGCGGCTGCTGCTTGGGGCGAGCACGTGTTTGGGGACGGTAAGGGCATAGATAATTTAGTATATATTACTTTATCCACTGGAATAGGCGCTGGAGTCATTGTGGATGGGAATTTATTGATTGGCAAGGATGGAAATGCCCATGAGGTGGGCCACCTAGTGGTTGATGCTGATTTAGGAGTACGATGCGGTTGCGGCGGCANTGGTCACTGGGAGGCTATAGCGAGCGGAGGAAACATGCCGAGAAGCATAGCATTGTTCATGGAGAAGAGATATAATGGTCCGCGAACTAGGCTCTATGAAGCGGNTAATAGGGGCGGCATTGCTTCTCAAGACATATTCAGGTATGCCCAGGAGGGGGATGCATTGGCCGTCGAGTTCATAGATTACATTGCCGATATCCACGCTAGGGGCATGGCAGGCNTAATTAATGCTTACGATCCAGAACTAATAGTGCTTGGTGGAAGCGTTATAATCAATAATAGCGATGTTTTGTTACCTAAAATAATCGATAAGATAAGCAAGTATACGGCTAATAGGATCCNGGAAATAAAGTTAACTAGATTCGGTGATGATATAGGAATAATAGGAGCCGCAGCACTGGTTCACAATGTGCCGGCAACGCTGCGACGCTTTCTTTAATTAAATACTCGCGGCAGCGTTTTAAGCCTTAGTGCCTAGCGTTGTCATGCATCTCCCCAGGCTCGTTATAGGAGGCATCAGCAGCGGCGTTGGAAAGACCATGGTGAGCACGGGAATAATGGCTGNATTATCCAAGAAGCTTCGCGTACAGCCATTCAAGATAGGCCCAGACTTCATCGATACATCATTTCATGCGCTGGCCACAGGTAATTCATCAATCAATTTAGATACGTGGCTAATGGGGGATGAGGGGGTTTTATCCTCATTCGCCAGACACGCCGTCAACGCTGATGTCTCAATAATAGAGGGAGTAATGGGTATTTTCGATGGTGAATCAAGGGGTGCAAGCACCATTAGTATCGCTAAACTGCTCTCAGCCCCCATTGTTCTAGTTATTGATTGCCACGCCATGGGCGAAACGGGCGGCATGTTGGTCAAAGGCTTTAGCGACGTGATTAGCGCTGTCATATTCAATAGGGCCGCCGGTTCGCATTGTGACTTATGCAAGTGGGGGGCTAGCCGCATTGGAGTTAAGGTGCTTGGCTGCATTCCATATGATTCAAGCGTGCATGTGCCGGAGAGGCATTTGGGCCTTAGGATGGCTCATGAAGTCGATTCTGGATTCATTAATTCGATCACGAGGTTAATCGAGGATAACATAGACTTGGATGAATTATTGAGGATTGCGAATGAGGCGCCGGATATTGATGTGGATAAGTACTTGATTGAGGAGCATTCATTTAGTAACAGTGGAGTGGCGTACGTGGCTTTCGATTCTGCTTTCAACTTCTATTATAGGGACAACATCGATGCATTATCTAGGAGTTTCTCTGTGAAGTTCTTTAGCCCTGTTGCGGGGGATACATACGGTGATGATGCGATTCTAGTTATTTTGGGGGGCGGTTATCCGGAGTTATTCCTTAATGAATTGGCATCTAATCAAGAATTGATAAGTAAATTGAGGCGTGACTCCATGGATGGATTACCCATATATGCGGAGTGCGGTGGATTGATGTATTTATCACGCTATATAAGGCGGAACGAGAGGGAGTTCCCCATGGTTAATTTATTTGATGTTGGCATAGAAATGACTAATAGATTGACTCTTAGCTATTCATTGCTTGAGTCGCTGAGGGATTCGCCCATATCCATGCGTGGCGATTCATTGAGGGGACATGAGTTTCATTACTCAGGCGCAGAGGTGCTGGGGGAGGTTGAGTTCGCTCATAGGGTGTTGAAAGGTAGGGGCATCAATGGGTTTGATGGATTGATTACGCATAACTCGCTTGCCCAGTATACTCATATAAATTTCGTTAGGGGCAACGCAATTGAACGATTAGTCAACATTAGTAATTCATATAGTAGAAGATAATTCTATCGATATTTGGTTGATTATTATGGGTTTCTTTATCTATTATTAGTTAGTTGATTATTTTGATATTAATAGGATTTCTGGTCTTGTTTTTATTCGTTAATTAACGAAGGAAAAGGTTTAAAAAAGCGTTGGTAGCCACATGTTCATGGAGCTAAATAGCTCTATAACTAGATACAATAGCTTGTTCCTAAATAGTGTTCTAAGTAATCTAAAGAGAGCTATTGATTTAGGTGGATTCGGAGAAGAATTCTTCACTTACCTATCACGTCCAATGCGNACCATAAGCATAAACATACCGGTCAAGATAAATGGATCCATTAGGATATATGAGGGCTATAGGGTTCA
>LOBW01000045.1 GCA_001516585.1 Thermocladium sp. ECH_B | reverse complement strand
GGATATAAATTACTTCCCTTGTTAGACTTCAAGGGAAAGAAAGGAGAAGAGGTAGCAAAAACCCTCATCTCAGCGTGTTTATGGAACGATTCAGTAGAAAGTAAGTCAAGAGCGCATGACGTATCCCCACAGACCGTGAGGAATTACGTAGAGAAACAAGGGATGGAAGTGATTCAAAAGCTATTGGAAAGGGCTAGGAAAATATCCTTAGAAGTACTGTTCAGGGCGGGGCAAGACTTAAAAACCTCTTACTATTCCTCCTTAGGATGTCTTCCCCGGTCAATTTCTTGGGAATGGGGGGCGGGGGCCGACCCCGCAATACCGGGAGAGGACATCCGAGAAGTTAAATGCACTAACAAGAGGACTAATGTGGTTCGCCTCCTACCAAACTTCCAAGAAAGAAAACTGAGGAGGCTAGCCGACGCCTCGGCTAAGCTCTTCAACGAGTTGAATTATGAGAGGAGGCAGCAGTTCTTCCGCGGTGAAAAAGTGGACTTCGAGGGGACTTGGGGCAAATGCTACGAGAAGCATAAGGAAGAATTGGGGGTCAACGCGCAAGCAGTCATGCAAAAGAACAATGAGGCATGGAACTCACTCTTCTCCCTATTGAGGCTGAGGAAGGAAAACAAACCACCGCCCCACATGAACCACATAAGCCCGCCGCGTTATTGGAAGGATGGGGAGACTGGAGTGAGGAAGCTCCTCCTAGTCGTTAGGCAGGATAGGTATGTAGTGGATGGACAGAAACTAGTCCTAAAGGACTTCCACCTCAAAATTAGTTTTACGGGTAGGTTGAGGTGGCACGGGAAACAAGGTAGGCTCGAGATTTATTACGATGAGGTTGGAAATGCTTGGTTCGCCTCCATTCCCGTGGAGGTTGGCGTTGAGGTAACTAAAACGGGAAGGAGGAGTAAGCACATCCTTCGCGGCGAGAGGAAGAGCATTCAAGTTAAATCGCCTAAAGGTAACAAAATGGCCTCAATAGATCTAGGCATCAACGTCTTGGCGAGCGTGGTGATTGATGATGGTACGTGGTTGCTCTATAAGGGGATTAGGGCGAAGGAGGATTACTTCTATTTCGGGAAGAGGATATCCGAGGCGCAGTCCTTGTCAGACAAGATGAAGAACCTAGAGGAGTATGAGGCGTATTATGAGCTTAATAGGGAGGGGAGGAGGCTTTTCAAGAAGTTAACTAGGAGGCTTCTTCACTTGTATAGGAACTTTGCCTCCCACCTAATGAGGGAGTTGCATGAACGAGGCGTATCCACGATTTACTTGGGGTACCCCTTCAACATTGCTCAGGATAAGGGTAATAAGTTCACCGTGAACTTGTGGTCTTACCGTAAACTCATGGAGGTCATAGAACTGAAGGCCCAGGAGTATGGTATTCGTGTGTTTGAGGTCATTGAGTATAATACCTCAAAGTACTGTGCTTATCATGGCGTTCAAGTCGAGAGGGGGCCGAGGGGAGTAGTTAATTGTCCTAAGGGTCATAGGCTTCATTCGGATCTAAATGGTGCATTAAACATCTTGAAGAAGGCTACCGGCATAACGATCTCAGCAATAAAGAGGCCTTTGTCGTTTATTGTGGATCATAACAGAGTAGCGCCCATTAAAGGGGCGTAACCCTCTAGACCTCGGGGAACCCTCGCTAAATGGCGGGGAGGAGGTCAGTTCCTTTTATTGCCTATGATTCCCCTCGAATCTCCAAATAGATCACAGCTCCTCCGTTAAAATCGTGTACTAATAGAGGTCCCTCCAGGGGTTTACTGCTTTCCTATTATTTGAGCTAATTCATTAATTGCGGATCCGCATATTATGTATCTATATGTATTTCTCTTGCTTTTCTGAATGGTTGCGCCGGCCCTCCTCATTATGTCCCCTAGCATTAATTGAAGTATGAGCAAGTCATTCTTTGGTAGATTATATGTATTCATTATTTTAGCGGTAGTTATGGTTATGCATCCACCTCTCGCCGTATTGATTTGATTGGTCAAGTAATTGATCATTGCTTTTTGAACTCTTTCCCGCTCCATTATATAACTCCTTATATTTAGCTCTATTCTCTGCATTGCTTTTTCTAAACGATTCCTATTTAAGTGTGTTATGTTAATACCAAAACTTTTAATAATGAGTATCGAGGCAATAGGCACATGGCATCTCCAATTGGGCTTATAATAGATGCAGTAATAGCCATTATAATACTGATAATAGTTATTCCAATACTTGTATCGGCCATACGTATAGTGCCGGAGTATCAGAGGCTAGTTAAGTTTAGGCTAGGCAAGTTAATAGGCGTTTATGGGCCAGGAGTAGTCTTTGTTGTCCCGATAATAGATAGAGTGATCACAATAGACTTAAGGATAATCACGATAGATATGTCATCCCAGAAAGGCTTGACCAGGGATAATGTGGAGGTCACGGTCGATGCAGCGGTCTATCTAAGGATAATTGATCCATTGAAGACTGTGGTTTCCGTCTCCGATTATAGAAGCGCGACATCGACGATAGCCGCCGCCACGTTAAGGGATGTGATAGGCATGGTTGATATGGATACATTGCTAACCCAGCGAGAGGAAATAGCTAAGAGGATAGCAAGCATGGTTGATGAACATGCCTCACCATGGGGAATAAAGGTTAACGCGGTGGCCATAAAGGACATTAGGTTGCCGGACACATTGATTAGGGCAATGGCAGCCCAGGCAGAAGCAGAGAGAATTAGGAGAAGCAAGATAATACTTGCACAGGCAGATTATGAGGCCGGACAACTATATCTAAAAGCCGCTCAGCAGTATTCCCAGAACACGGTGTCACTGCTCTTGAGGCAATTAGATACGTTGGTTGAGATCGCGAAGGAACATAACATGATAATAGTTGTTCCAAATACTATGGAGACCACATCGCTCTCGGCGCTCGCTATGTCGCTAAGCAAGAAGGAGACTGGCGGGGGTGGGTCTCCTAGTGAGTAGCCGTGCAGCCATACTGTTTCTTGCCTTCCTGGTTCTTGCCCTAGCCATTGCCGTTGAGCTTCATGCCTCCACGATATATGTATATGAGCTTAATGGCGAGATAACGAGCGTCACATATGAGGAATTAAGCAGCATCTATTCAGGTCTACCTAATGGTTCCATGATAGTGATAGAGATGAAGACGCCGGGAGGAGTTCTAGATGCTGCATTGAATATAGTTCAATTATTTGAGACATCAAATGTAATAACCATTGGTTATGTGTACCCCAGTGGGTCATATGCATGGTCCGGAGGCACGTTGGTGCTGCTCGCCACAAGCATAGCTGCTATGGCTCCCGGCACAGTGATAGGTTCATGCCAACCCGTGGAAATAAACCCATTGACGGGGCAAGAAACATTCATAACGGAGCCCAAAATAATCAATGCCGTTGCAAAATACTTCGAGGAAACCGCTCAATATAGGGGCCGTAACTCCACGTTCGCGGCTGATTGTGTATATAATGATACTAATCTAGACGCCAGCGAAGCTTTGCGATATAATGTGATAAACGTGGTTGCCGCTAATTTAACGGATCTTCTGCGNGAAATAAATGGAACCAGCGTTAATGGTAGATTAATAATGATTAAGTCGCCGGAAATAATCGAATTATCTCCACCTCTCTCATTTCAGGTATATGAGGCTCTATCCAATCCAGTCACTGCCGATATATTGATTTTTCTAGCAATTCTCCTAATATTAGTGGGAGTGATAACGATGCACCTATACTTATCCGCAATTNGTGCAGTGCTATTCCTTATACCGCTGATTACTGGTTTATCCATTAATTACGCTGCCTTGGCTTTCCTCATAATAGGCATTGGGTTAATAGCATTCGAGTGGCATGGGGGAGGAAAGGCGNATGGAATATTAATGGGCATTGGCGCTGCCCTTATAGTGATAGGCCTAGTACTAATCACGCCTAACCTGAGTGCCCCAGCTTATGAATTACGATATGCGCCATCCGGCTTAAACATAGTGTTGCTTGTGGAAATCGCGATAATAGCGCTGCTCTCCACTTATATAATATACATCATAACCCGCGCTTTTAGGCATAAGCCAATATCGCGCAGGTTAATACTGCCCACGGGAAAGGTTGGGGTGGCCGTGGACTCCATTAAGGCGGGCTCCATGGGTATGGTTAAGGTAGAGGGAGAATATTGGAAAGCAAAGGCATTAGAGGACATATCTGAGGGCGATTCAATAATTGTGGTTGACTTCGATGGCCTATCAGTGACCGTGAAGAGAGCTGATCACGGTTAATGCCTGTCTCTAAGGCATCCTCATCATTGTTTTTCAAACTGCAAAGAGGATCAGAAGCAAGGTATTATTTTTAATTAATGCCCATTCTGGCCTCCTCCCTAACTATCATGTAGGTACCTGCGAGCGTTAATGCCATACCTATGTAAGATAATGGTGGAGGCCGCTGACCCAGAAGGAAGTAGGCAATTATGGTTGAGCCCACGGGCTCCATTAAGGTTGATGTAGCTACCGTGACGGATCTATAGTACTTCATTGAGTAATTCAATAATGTATGGCCGCCCAGCATTGGCCCAATAACTAGCAGAATTATATAGAGCCACGATCTTGGCTCAATGCTAAGCACATCAATATGAAGCGGCACGGATATCAATAGAACAATGATTGCGCCGAAACCGTAGACTAATGCACCATAGGATGCGGTATCCATGGTTTCCCTTGCTGCTTTCCCCGACGCAAAGTAAATGGCTCCACTTATGGAACCAAATAATGCTAATACATCCCCCCAAATGGATCCTAGTCCTCCGCCATAATCGCTGAGGGTTATTATGAATACGCCAATCATAGCCATGGATATGCTGATCAATGTATCCCTACTGACCTCCCTATGCCCAGTCATATAGGCTAGGGGTATAACAAATATGACATACGTCGATACTATTGTGGTGCTTGCAGCCACCGTTGTGTAAAATAGGGAAGTGATCCAAGTAATGAAGTGCACTGCTAATCCGGTTCCAGATATGATTACCCACTTAATGTTGTTTCTGGCAATCGATCTAGGCCGTGTCATTGCCAGCGGCATTAGGGTCAATGACGCTATAGCCAATCTCCAGAAAGAAATGGAAATAGGATTAGCGCTTGACAATAGTATTAGTATTGAGGCCCATGAGATCGCCACTGCAGCAATAATCAGTGATGCTAGGGCAGATGGTCGCACTATTGCGCATCTCCTAGTCAACCTTAAATAGTTACAGTTTATTATCAGCAAGTGATCGATGAAAGAAGCCTGCATCCGCCGCGTGGCATGAATGACTGGTTACCGCCCCAGTATGATGGATTGATTGATTTAATGAACAAATTCGCATTAACCGCAGAGAGCTTCGGTTATAGACGCATAGAGACTCCCGTTGTTGAGAATTTCGAGGTGCTGAAGGCAAAGGCCGGACCCGATATAATCAATGAAATATATTACTTTAGGGATAAGGCAGGCAGAGAGCTTGGACTTAGGTTTGATATGACTGTTCCAGTCGCTAGAGTCGTCTCTTATAGGCAGGATCTGCCTAAGCCCATTAGGTTTTATTACGTAACTAAGGTATGGCGATACGACGAGCCACAGCAGGGCCGGTATAGGGAGTTTCATCAATATGGAGTTGAATTAATAGGATCCCCAACAATTATGTCTGACGCCGAGGTTCTATCGCTCTCGATAATATCGCTAAGAAATGCCGGCGCAGTTAATGTACTAGCCAAGGTAAGCGATAGGCGTGTAATTGATTACTTGCTGGATAAGAAGGGAGTATCAATACAGGCCCGTGCCGGCGTTTTAAGGGCCTTGGATAAGCGAGGCAAGATAGAGCAGGAAGACATAATTAAGCTATTAATTAATGAGGGCATTCCAAGAGAAACGGCTTCCGAGCTAGTTAATGCTGCTGGGATAGAGGTTCCCATATCGGAGGCCGGCCCCACATTAAAGGAGCTCGGCATGAGCAGCGAGTTGATTAATTATTATGAATCCCTCCCGCAATTACTGGATAGTTACGAAGTGTCGCAAGGGGTTCGGCTTAACCTTGGCATAGTGAGGGGCCTTGATTATTACACAGGCTTTGTTTTCGAACTATTTATGAGTGACTTCAATTTATCAGTAGGCGGTGGGGGTCGGTATGATAATTTGATAGGCATTTATAGTGGACAGAATGTGCCGGCCACGGGCTTCGCCATAGGCGTCGAAAGAGTCTTTTTAGCCATGAGCACAACGCAGCCGCCTCATGTGATTGATTACTATGTTTACGTGACCGACCAATCATTGTTGGATATTGCCATAAAAATATCGAATAAATTGAGTCTCCGTGGTTTCAGGGTCATCATGGATTTAGGGGATAAAAGCCTAAGGGCTGCCTTAGATTACGCCTCCAGATTGGGTTCCCTTAAATTCATAATACTTGGTAAACGCGAGGCTCAACGTGGGGCTATTAAGGTGAGAGATATGGAGTTATGGCAAGAAGAGGAGGTTCCAATATCTAAGATCCTGGAGAACTAGTATCTCGATTTACCTTAATAGTGATGCCCATCATTTAGGGAAATCAGCCATATATTAATATTCCCCATTAAGGATACGTGCTTAGAGATAGATTAGTTACCGCATTGATAAATTAGATAACGAACCTGCCCCCGGGGAAGTTTTTGAAATCAGGAATCCCCCTTTAAGGGTTGGGANGNGGCCTGTTATGGGGTAATTACGTTACTCCACTTATGCCTAAATTCCATGCTTGATAAAACGAATAGCAAACCTCGCCCTTTAGGGCGGGGGTAAAGCTTAAAAAGGAGGATTATTTCTCTTTAATGTCCTCCCCTGGTCAATTTCTTGGGAATGGGGGGCGGGGGCCGACTTCCCCCGCAATACCGGGAGGAGGACCCGCGAATGCGGGGCACCGAGTAGCGCCCGTAATGGGGCGTAACCCTCTAGGCCTCGGGGAACCCTCGCCCCACAAGGCGGGGGGGGGGGGAGGTCAGCTTATTTGTTCCAGCGATTTAGAGATGGATCTACGTGTATGTTCCCACTCTATTGCTGCTTTTTGATCAAGTAATTGAGTTATGGTTGTTGCTAGCCGCATTGCATCTATTTCTAGTCGACGCATGACCCAAGGTAGTCTAGCCTCATCTTCGTTAGCCAGGATCTCGTATTTATCTTGCCCCAACCTATATGCTTGTATGTGGTGGGAATATAGATGAATTAGGTCCGGCAATTCAGCGCCATAGTTTAACGCTATTACTGAGCTACTCGGATAATACTTCCCCATCACTTTTGATTCTGGGTCCTCTAGTATCTTATTCATTGTCGCCAGTATTCTCGGATTCCCTATGCCTGTCTTTTCTTTTAATGAATCCAGCAATTCATAGGTTGCGGTTTCTAAATCCCTCAGCAAATTAATTACTTATTGATAATTCCATGCTTTTGTCCTGCATATAATACTAGTGAGCAATTGCCTTAAAAATCATTTTCAAACAAGCGTAAGAAGAAAATGAAAAACTGCCGCGGTAGTCATCATCATTATAATGGGTTTTCAATAATCTAAAATCTATGCATGGTGGCCAGAGGAGATAGCAAGCCTCGCCATAAATGGCGGGGAGGAGGTCAGTAGCTTGAATGTCTTCGCTAGAGACTAAGATGGGTCTCTCCATATATTGATTCATCTCCAGACACTTGAGACCCCGCCCGTAAGGACGGGGTAGTTTACTACTGTTGCTTCCCAAGGATATAGATCTACTCATATATTGATAGTTATCAAAGGACTGAGAGATCTTCATGGATGGTCGACTCCTTTGGTTCTCGGTCATGAAAGGCGTGGAAGCCGTGGTTAGAGTGCTGTGGTGTCTCCAGCAGCTCGTTTTCGGTTTGCTTTTGGAGTGGTTTACTTTATTAAGTAGGGTAAGATTGTATTGTCGTGGTCTTGGTTGGTACGTGTGGATATAGCTATAGAGATTGGGTTGGTTCAGTGTATAGAGATATTAGGTATGCGTTATCCGCCTACACCAGATTATTTAGGTTGGTGGAAATTGATTCCACTTTTTATAGCATGCCATCCAAGCAAATGGTTGAGTCTTGGTCACGCAGATTCCCCACTGGATTTCATGTCACTATGAAGGTTCCCCGCACGGTGACCCATGATAAGCGATTAATGATTAATATGAATGTTATGGATGACATCAATAGATTTATTGATTTGGTTAGGCCATTAATGGGGAAAGAACTGCTTAAGGCACTTCTAATTCAATTACCTCCAAGCCTACGTTTTGATGAGGATAGGCTTGAGTCATTCATTTCAATATTACCGATGAGCGGCGGCACATCATGGGCGATTGAGTTTAGGCACATCTCGTGGATCAGGAATGAGACATTTAGATTATTGGAGAAATACAATATATCATATGTGGTGGTTGATGAGCCGGGCATGCCGTTCATGGCTAGAAAGACGGCGGATTTATCGTATGTTAGATTTCATGGACATGGCAAGAACATATGGTATGATTATCTTTACTCAGTTGAGGAGTTACGTAATAAGCTACCTCAATTAATGGCGTTAGGTGCTTACGGTGAGCTTTATATATTATTCAATAATCATCCAGGAGGCAGAGCCGTTCTAAATGCATTGCAATTATCCCAATTGCTAGGCATTGAATTAACACCAATGGCTCTAGAGGTAATGCGTAGGCTTGAGCGTTCGCTGGTAAAGTAATTGATAAATGAATGACAAGCCTCGCCCCTTCCAGGATGAATCGGTATTGTCACTAGTAAATTGCGAATTTTTAGTAACTCACTATAGCAGTAGGAGTAATTGTTTTAAAGAGCAATGATTAAATAAATGTAATATGAGCGTACATTATAGGGAGGGTCTTCGAGCGGTCACTGGCTCCACTCAATACATTGATGATATGCCGGTTCCCCGGGGCACGCTGTACATGGCTATAGTGAGGAGTCCATATCCTCATGCCAGGATAAAGTCAATTGATGTTAGCGATGTGATTAGACGTGGCGGTTACGCTTATGGCCCGGCTGAATTATCTAAGGTAATTAAAAATCCATTCCCGGTAGCCGTGAAGGCCCCGCTCAAATATTACCCATTCGCCATAGATAAGGCCAGATTCGTTGGGGAACCTGTTGCCGTGGTGTTATCCAGTGATCAATATAAGGCCGTTGATTTGGCTGAGATGGTTAATGTGGATTACGAGCCATTGGAACCCATAGTTACCATTGATGATGCCATTCAGAAAAAGGACGTTTTAATTCATGAGTCGGCCGGCTCTAATGTAGTTATGCATAGGGTAACCAAGTTTGGCGATGTTGATGCCGCGTTCAAGGATGCCCCCGTCATAGTGAGGACAGAGACGTATTATCATAGGCACCTCGCTCTTCCCCTGGAAACATATGGCGTGATAGCCCATAAGCGGGGTGATGAGATAGATATAACTGCTAACTCCCAGGGACCCATGTTGCAAGTATATTTTATTTCAAGAGCATTATCGTTGCCAACCTCAAAGATTCATTTATCATCGCCGCGAGACATAGGTGGAAGCTTTGGTTCTAAGTACCAGATTTATCCATATATGGTGCTTGCGGCCGCGGCATCTATGCTGAGCGGTAAGCCTGTTAAGTGGATAGAGAGCAGGACAGAGAGTTTCATAGCCAGCAGCGCCGGCTCCGCCAGGAAGGGATACATAGAGATAGCCGCGGAAAGGGATGGCAAGATAAGGGGCATGCGGATGAAATTCTATGATGATGAAGGCGCATATCCAAGGCCACCTGAGCCCGGAGCATTATTTAGAAACCATGGTAATCTTAATGGTCCATACGATGTCAAGGCATTAGAGGCGGAGTATTATGCGGTTCTAACAAATAAATCGCCCACGGGCTTGAATAGAGCCTATGGCTCGCCTCAGTTCTACTTCGTGTTGGAGAGGGGCATTGAGGAATTAGCCAAGGAATTAAGGTTGGACCCCCTTGAAATCAGGTATAGAAACTTGATAAGGGACTTCCCGGTCGTCCTAAATGGGCAGCGGTTCTATGAGACTCCAACCGGCGGTCTTTACCCAATGCAGAACTACTCAGCGGCACTAGAATTGCTGGCTAGGGAGTATAGAAGGTGGATTAATGAGAAGGAGAAGGACAAGTATATAGGCATAGGCCTAGCCACATTCATAGAGCCATCAGTAACTAATCTGGGATACGTTGATTTAGCAGTTGATCCAAAGGAAAGGGAGTATCCGCACTCCGGCGCTGGTGATTACATTACTTTAACGCTTGACTCGAGTGGCGTTATTCATGTCTTCGTCAATACATCAAACGAGGGATTAGGGCACGAAACCTCCCTCTCTGAGGTGATAGCAGGTGAGCTGGGCATTGATCCATCCATGGTTAGCGTGGAATCTAAAATAGATACATCACATCCCTGGAGCATATCTAGTGGCAGTTACTCTAGCCGTTTTGCTCCAGTTATCTTAAGCGCAGCGATGCTTGCTTCGCGACAGCTTAAGGATAAGCTGGGTAGATTAGCATCAATAATGCTGGGCACGAACAATGTGAGGTATGAGAAGGGTGTTTTCTATGATGCCGATAATCCAAGCAAGAAAATGGATATCCGCAAGATAGCGGCGGCGGCTCAATGGGACCCCGGCTCCCTTCCGAAGGATGTTGATGCGAACCTAAGCATAACTGTTTATTATCAGCCGCCTACAGTTAAGGCTGCGGCTGGGGATAAAATAAACTCATCAGCCATGTACGCATTCCAGGCACACATGGCCGTAGTGAGGATAGATCCAGCATCACGGGATGTAAAGTTATTGAAGTACATCGTAATCCATGATAGCGGCAAGATGTATAAGAAGGAATTTGTTGATGGGCAAATACATGGCGGCGTGTTCCAGGGAATAGCCGCTGCCCTCTATGAGGAACTAGCTTACGGAAATGATGGGCAGCCCATGGTGCTCACATGGAGTGATTACGAGTCGCCATCGCTTGGCGATGCGCTCTGGATGTCGACAATGGATGTGCTTCACATGGAGACTCCGCTAGAGATCTTCCCATCCAAGGCCGCCGGCGTTGGCGAGGGTCCCATGATGGGTAGTCCCGTCGCCATAGCTAACGCGGTCGCTAATGCATTGGGTAAGCCAATAAATAAATTGCCTTTACACCTGGATGATTTGCTGGATTTATGTGGTGATTCCTGATGTATATAGGAGGATACCCAAGGCCCTTTAAATATTATAGGGCAAGCACCTTAGGGGAGGCGCTTAATTTATTGAGCGAGTTGGGGGAGGAGGGCAAGGTGATTGCCGGGGGCCAGAGCCTCATGCCCATGATGAGGCTTAGGATGTCCTTCCTGGATAAATTAATAGATATTTATAGGATAAATGAGNTGAGGTACATAAATGTGCGGGATAGATTAATTCAAATAGGCGCATTGACTACACACCAAGAAATAGCCATGAGCGTGGATATAGCTAAGGCAATGCCAGCATTAACCAGAGCGGCCTGGACCATAGCTGATCTACAAGTAAGGAATAGGGGCACTATTGGTGGCTCCCTGGCTCACGCGGATCCAGCAGCTAATTACTTGCCGCCATTAATGACTATGGATGCCGAGCTGCTTCTAGCCAGTAGGGAGGGACGAAGAAAAATCAAATTAATGGATTTCGTTGTGGATTCATATACCACAAATATTAAACCGAATGAGTTAATTATCGAGATTGATATTCCAATTAAGTACAATGCATTCGGCTACTCCATATTGAAGAGGGGAGGCAATGCATTCCCCATAGTGATAGCGGCTGTTGCCGGTAAGATCAGTGATGGGATAATTGAGGAGCTCAAACTAGGCGTGGGTGGAATATCTTCGCATCCATTACTTATCGAAATGAGCGAATTAAGGGGTACATCGGTGAAAGAAGCTGAGGGCAAGTTGCAATACATTATTGAGTCGAGCATAGATGAGTCAATAAAGGAAGCCAGGTTACTGGGCGATAGGCATGCATCGGAGAAGTATAGGATTAGGGCCGCTAAATCGTACTCAATTGAGGCCATGAGGTCAGCCCTGGGTGGTTCCAAATGAGCGAGCGGGTAACTGTTACCATAAGGGTCAATGGCATAGATATAACCGATGAAGTGGAGCCAAGGATTACATTACTGGACTTTCTAAGGAATCACGGTTATACGGAGGTACATAGGGGATGCGATGAAGGCAAGTGCGGGGCATGCACAGTGCTACTTGATGGCAAATCGGTGAAGTCATGCCTAGTTCTCGCCGTTCAGACTGACGGTGGTTCAGTAACAACTGTGCGGGGATTAACAAAGGGAGATGAATTACATCCAATTCAGCGAGCATTTCTGGAGGAGTATGCGATGCAATGCGGTTACTGCACTCATGGTTTCATAATGGTTACATACGACTTCCTCACTAATGTTAGTAAGGAGGCCGATCCAGAATTAATCGGCGAGAGCATAAGAAATATATGTCGCTGCACGGGCTACACATCAATAATCAAAGCAATAAAGAGGGCGAGCGAGTATCTCAACGGAAATAATAAGGGAAGCCCTTAATAGAGTGGAGAAGGGGAAAATAGTAGCGCTATGCATAGTCGTGGATAAGGTGGGCTCCGCTCCACGAGATGTTGGCGCAATGATGGCTGTGACCTCGGATGGAGAGAAGATAGGAACAATAGGTGGGTACGAAACCGAGGAACCAATAATAAATATGGTTATGAATTCCATAAAGAAAGGCGAATACACTGCTAAGAGGCTTGTCATTAACTTCGGCACTAATACATCATCGCCCGGCGAAGAAGTATTGACTGGTCACATATGTGGGGGGAAATTCACGGTATTGATTACTTTTCTTTTGCCCATTGAGAAATTGATGATAGTGGGCAGCGGTAACGTGGCTCGCGCGTTAGGGTCATTAGCTGCCGCGGTCGGCATGAAATCGATGTGCATTGATGATAATTTGGATTCCCTTAGGGAAGTGGAGAAGCTAGGTATAGAGGCAATAAGTGATGATAATATTGAGAATGCCTTGCATAAGGCTTTCTCGATGGTTAATGAGGCGGATTCAATAGTTATTGCTCATGGCGATATAGATAATGATTACTTGGCTCTGCGAGAAGCCATTAAGACGAAGGCGCAGTACATTGGTGTATTAGCTGGTAAACGAAAGGTATCAGAGTTCATTAAGAAATTGAGGGAGGACGGAATAAGCGAGGCAAGCCTAGTGGGTAGGGTATTTATGCCGGCTGGTCTAGACATAGGTTCAGATGATCCCAGGGAAATAGCTGTGAGCATTATTGCCGAAATAATTAGGAAAAAGAAGGGAGTAAAGGATTGGGGCATGCATTTGGATTTGATTAATAGAATTGCTGGGAGAGATGTGAGATGATCAATGGAATAATACTTGCCGCCGGATTATCGCTGCGATTCCCCGGTAAGCTGATGAAGGAGTTATGGGGGAAGCCAATACTATATAGGGTCATAGATGCATTCCTTGGGTCTTCAATAGATAGGGTAGTGGTAGTCACTAATGAAGCATATTTTCCATTACTTAAGGAATTAAGCAGCATTGAGGTATTAATTAACGAGTATCCAGAACGAGGAATGCTCGAGAGCGTTAAATTGGGGTTAACTAAATCAATTGATGCTGACGCGGTTGTGTTAACCCCAGGTGATTACCCATTAATAAGCAGTAAAGATATAGACCTATTGATCGATAATTATATTGATGGGCATGACTTAGTGGCGTTGGCATATCAGGGCAGAATTGGGCATCCGCTCTTGATTGGGCGTTCACTTTTTAATGAGGTTCTCGAATTACGCGATGATGAAGGCGGCCTAAAGCATTTATTAAGCGTTCATAAGCCGTTTATCGTGGAGAGCAGTAATCCCGGCATACTAATCGATATAGATACGGAGGCTGATCTGGCGCAGTTACTTGNGATGAATATTAACTCATGAATTGCTTAGGGCTTTTTCTTCTCGATGAATTTCCTTAATCTATTCTTGGCCTCCTCGCTTATCACATAGCGAGCTAATTCATCTAGCAGCTTATCCTCATTTTCCAAAATGTCATATAGTGTGTTGCCTATTATGAATGATTTATATAATTTAAACGCTGAGCTAGGTATGGAGGCTAATCTATTCACGGCATCTAATGCGGCTTTGAAGCCCTCATCTATTGTATCGACTAATTCATTGACTAATCCTAAACTCTGACCTCCTCCCCGCCTTTAGGGCGAGGGTTCCCCGAGGTCTAGAGGGTTACGCCCCTTTAATGGGCGCTACTCGATTATGATCCACGATAAAGGAGAGAGGCCTCTTTATCGCTGAGATCACTATGCCGGTAGCCTTCTTCAATATATTTAACGCGCCGTTCAAGTCACTGTGCAGTCTATGCCCCTTAGGGCAATTAACTACTCCCCTCGGATCCCTAGTGACCTCAACACCATGATAAGCACAATACTTGGACGTATTATACTCAATGACCTCAAACACCCTCATACCGTATTCTTGAGCCTTCAGTTCTATGATATTCATCAACTCACGGTAAGACCACAAGTTCACAGTGAACTTATTACCCTTTTGTTGAGCAATATTGAAGGGGTACCCCAAGTAGATCGTTGAGACGCCTCGTTCGTGAAGTGTCTTAAGCAAGTGGGAAGCGAAATTCCTATAGGTGGAGAAGCCTTCTGCTCAATTTCTTGAATAGTCTCCTCTTCTCCCTATTAAGCTCATAATACGCCTCATACTCCTCAATGTTCTTCATCTTGCTTGATAAGGATTGTACCTCACTTATCTTGTTT
>LOBW01000044.1 GCA_001516585.1 Thermocladium sp. ECH_B | reverse complement strand
CTTGAACCAGTTCTTAGATAGAAATTTCTTCCTAGATAGCTCCTTATGCAACCTTCTCACCTTCTTGAGCGCCATCTCGTAGGGCCTCAAGTTCGGCACGTACTCCCCATCCGAAGTCACGAGAAGCTTCTCCACCCCAACATCGATCGCTATTACTTTCCCAGTACTTGGCAGCTTTGGGAATTCATAATCCTCAACAATGAACGAGACATACACTTTTCCACTCCTCGTCAATTTCACCGCCACGCGTTTAACTTTCTCTAGTGGGAAGTCCCTGTGGGCAATGACCTTGAAGGCCCCGAGGCCGCTCAGCCTCAACACAAGCCTCCTCCCGCTCTTTACTCTAACTTCCCTAATCTGTATCTTCCACCCGCTCTGCGAATAAACCAAGCTATAGTACTTATGGGGTTTCTTCTCCCTTGGAAAACGCGATAACCCATTGAAAAAGCGCTGCCTAGCCTCATAATATCTATCTGCTATCTGTTGCACCACTTGTGAGTATAATTGTTGGTACTCCTCATCTTGTTTCCTCAAGTCGAGGGCTAGTTGCCTAAGCTCCGTGAGGGTTAATCCTTTTCCATCCTCATGGTAGAAGTATGTGTCTGCCCATCGTAGGGTGTTATAGGCCTCACAAGCCACTTCCAACTGGGCCTTTAACGCCCTCAGCGTTCGTCGGTGTATGCTCTAAACCTAAACCCCACGATGGGCATCAGAAAAACGGGAACACCACTAATATAAAGTTATTCCCCCCTCATCCCCGCCATAAATGGCGAGGCTTCCCCCATGCGTATAATTAATCAAAGAGACAAGTGGCTTAATAGTATAGTTATTTAGGGGTAGCTTGCCGATGCTTCTAAATGATGCCAATAATAGCAGTTCATGCGGGCGCAGGCAGAGCCCGCTTTGATGAAGATGAGTTAATTCAGTACAGGACCGGCATACGTGACGCCGTCTTAAATGGCCTAAAGGCATTGCGAACAGGTAATTCAATTGATGCCGTGGTGGAGGCAGTCTCCACGCTTGAAGCAAATCCAGTAAATGATGCCGGGGTAGGCAGCGTATTCAATATAGCTGGCGAGGTTGAGGTGGATGCCGGATTAATGGCGGGCTCCACAATGAAGATAGGGGCCGTCGCCTCAGTTAGACACGTCGCTAATCCGATACGCTTGGCCAAGTATGTGATGGATAATACGGATCACGTACTAATAGTGGGAAATGGGGCGGAGGAACTAGCTAAATTAACTGGCCTATGGGTTCCCGACTTCGTATTCATTAATGAAAAGAAAGTAAACAGGTATAAAGCAATGTTAAAGGATGCTATGGGGGGCGGTTCCCCTTACAGAATGGTCTTTAATCTAGCTAAGGAGGCCGGCTTAATGGATACAGTAGGCGCCGTATCTCTGGATTCAGAGGGCAATCTAGCTGCCGCGACATCCACTGGAGGAGTTTGGTTAAAATGGAGAGGCCGCGTCGGTGATTCCCCTATTCCTGGGGCTGGTTATTGGGCTGATAAATTATGTGCATTCTCCGCCACAGGACTTGGAGAGATCATAATAAGACATATGGCCTCAATGAGGGCCGCTATGTTAATTAAGGAAGGAAAAGACATAATCGCGTCAATTAATGAGGTGGTTAACAGCGCGAGTAGGGACTTTGGTCAGGGCACCATTGGTTTATTAGGAATAGATGCGAAAGGAAATATTCATGCAGGATTTAATACCGAAATGATGGGGCGAGGCTACATGCGGCTCGACATGAGGGAACCAATGATAGCCATCTATGCAAGCGAACCATTCCCATAGATGGGAAACCCATTAGAGCTGGGACGAAGTATTAGCGGTAAATTGTATTCCAACCGGATATTACATCAATAGCACTATATTTCCTAACAATCTTCTCGCTTGGCTTACTATCGCTCCACTCCCTCTTAATCACGGATCCGCAACAATCGATATAATTCATGTCATCAATCAATTCAATTGCTTCTCTAAATGGTCTATTCGTGAAATTAGATAGGTAATTACCTGCAGCAAGCCTTGCTCTCCAAGTTACGTATTCAATATCCTCCCCGGTATTCAGCAACACTATCCTAGAGTCAAAGTATAGTGGTCTGCCAAGCTTAATTGATAGATATGATGATGCAATTCCTGAGGATACAGATACTAACTTGAATTCACGGCCATCGAATGGTACGTAGCTGCCTAGGAACAGATTTATCTCGTCTGAGACCACATACGCCGCTATTGCGCCTAATCTTTTCATTAATTCTATTGCTGTGTCCTCCATGGCTTCCCTCACCCTCTCATCTCGCGGCTTCTTGAAATCACTTAGGTTTACGCTGAATGAAACGCCATCCAACCTAATTACCAGCCTCTCTCCACTAACTTTGTAACTCGCCTCCTTTGATTGAAATCGCCTCTTGGCTTGTTCAAGATCTATTGAAAGCAATTTATCGAGCGAAGTCAACATATTGACTCAACGAATTTCTTAGCGAGCCTCCTAGCATCCTCGATTGAATCCAGCTCCTCTATACATACCTGCTCCTCGTTTTTCATGTAAACCACATATTTCCCGTTATAGANGTAAATACCGGCATATGCGAAACAATTCTCCTCATTCATGGTTCCCGCCTCCTCTATTGGCGCTGTATCGAATCCTATTCTAGATCTAATCATGTTAACGTATTCCCGTTCACACCTCATGCTTGCTTTTTGCTGTGAATAATTAAAAGCGTTTTGGGAATCCGGCTCCACACGATTATAAACCACCTAATAAGGATGAGTAGTTTACCAAGTGAATTTCGATGCCTGCACCTAGCAGCGAGGTTTTAACATATTTGAAGCCCCAATCCATAACCAAGCACCAAATGAGCCGCTCCATAAAAGAAGGTGAATGTGGTTTCATATTGTATTGAGCCGCCGTTGCAGTTTCGTATATTGTTTGAATAATCTATATAGATTATTATTAAAAATCGATAAGTTAACTAGAAAAAGTAAATAAATAATCTTGCGTAATATTTAAATACAACTTAGACAGTAAGTTATATTAATGTCTATTGAGGAAAAAGATCTTCCATTTGACGAAAAAATAATTATTAATAAATGGTCGCACAAGAACATAAGCATAGAGGATTATAAGAAANTGCATGAGAAAACCATTGAAAACATTGAGGAGTTCTGGTCCAGCGTTGCAAAGGAACTTGATTGGTTCAAGCCATGGGATAAACCGCTCGTGGCTGATCCCCAGCCTCCATTTTATAAATGGTTCGCTGGCGGTAAATTAAATGCCTCATACTTAACGCTGGATAAGCATGTTGCATCATGGAGGAAGAATAAGGTTGCATACATATGGGAGGGTGAACCAGTTGATTCCAAGGGCAATCCAACAGAGGTACGTAGGTTAACGTATTATGATCTATACAGGGAGGTAAATAGATTGGCGTATGCAATGAAAACTAAGCTTGGCTTGAGGAAGGGCGATACCATAACCATATACATGCCGATGGTACCGGAATTACCTATAGTCATGTTGGCTGCCGCCAGATTAGGAGTTATTTTCTCGGTTGTTTTCTCCGGATTTAGCGCAACGGCATTAGCAGATAGGATAAACGATGCAAAGTCCAGGGCAATCTTCACCGCGGATGGCTTCTGGAGAAGGGGAAAACAAGTAAGGTTAAAGGAGGTCGTTGATGAAGCGATAAAATCATCTCCCTCNATAGAAAAAGTTGTGGTGTATAGAAGGCTTGGCATTAATGATGTTCCAATGACGCAGGGCAGGGATCAATGGTGGAACGATTTATTAAGTGATGTTCCAGTCAATGCATATATTGAGCCAGAGCAAGTGGAGAGCGAGCACCCACTTTATATATTGTATACATCCGGCACCACTGGTAAACCCAAGGGAATAGTCCACAATACTGGGGGCTACTTGACCGAGCTGCATGCCACAATGAAATGGGTATTCGACATAAAAGACGATGATGTTTATTGGTGCGTCGCCGATATCGGATGGGTGACTGGACATAGCTACATAGTATTTGGTCCCCTCCTGGAGGGAGCAACCATTGTGATGTATGAGGGGGCCCCAGACTACCCGGCTCCAGATAGGTGGTGGCAAATAATTGAGCGATACGGGGTCAACGTATATTACACTACGCCAACCGCCATAAGGACATTCATGAAATTCGGGGATGAGTGGATCAGCAAGCATGATTTCTCCACAGTTAGATTGATGCATAGCGTTGGTGAACCAATTAATCCCGAGGCGTGGAGATGGGCATGGAAATGGATTGGACGCAGCGAAATACCATTTGGATCCACTTGGTGGATGACGGAGACTGGGGGAATATTGATAAGCCATGTCCCCGGCTGGGGATTAATTCCATTAAAGCCAGGAACTAATGGAATGCCCATACCTGGAATAGATGCCGATGTGGTAGATGATGAGGGTAAACCAATTCAGGGGAAGCGGGGATACTTGATTATAAAGAAGCCATGGCCTGGAATGCCGTTGACCATATGGGGAGACCCCTCTAGATTCGTCAATGTGTATTTCTCCAAGTTCCCAGGAGTATTTTATGCCGGTGATTGGGCTATAAAGGATGGTGATGGATACATCTGGGTACTTGGCAGGGCCGATGAGGTAATTAAGGTAGCAGGACATCGTTTGGGTACATATGAGATCGAGTCNGCTTTGATCTCTCACAAGGCTGTTGCTGAGGCTGCTGTGGTTGGTGTGCCGGATCAAGTAAAGGGAGAGGTTCCCGTGGCTTTTGTAGTGCTTCGTTCCGGTAATGCCCCATCCGATGAATTAAGAAAGGAGTTGCGGGTATGGGTTAGGCAAGTTGTTGGTCCAATAGCCGAGCCATCAAATATAATCTTTGTATCCAAGTTACCTAAGACCAGGAGCGGAAAAATAATGAGGAGATTGGTCAGGCAAGTGGTTATGAATCAACCGCTCGGCGACGCGACAGCGCTTGAGGATGAGACAAGCATAGATGAAGCTAGAAAAGCTTATGACGAATTACGTAAAGAAATTGGTAATACATAAGATGTAGTTATTATAAAACAATAAAACTTAAAAACGCCGATTTTCTATTAGGTATATGTCACAAAAAACAGCTAATCCAGCCGTTCTAGGCCTATCCGGCTTCGCGTTAACCACGCTCGTGCTGAGCGCAATCAATGCGGGTCTAGTTTCGGATTCAAGTGCTGTTCTAGGTCTAGCGGCGTTTTATGGGGGTCTCGCCCAAATAGTGGCTGCTCTCTATGAGTATAAGGCCGGTAATACATTTGGGTACTTAGCATTCTTCACTTATGGAGCATTCTGGGAATGGTTCTTCACCACGATCCTATTAATAAATCTACACGTTATTGGAGCCAGCCCCGCAATAGGCACAGTGCTAATAGCGTTCGGCATATTTACGTTCATAATGTGGATAGCCACNTTCAAGCTAAACTGGGCATTATGGCTAGTGTTTCTNNTATTATGGATAACCTTCTTCCTGCTTGGATTCGGATACACCATGGCCGGTGGATACATGGGAATACTGACGGCATTAGCGGCCTGGTACACTGCATTTGCTTCCGTCATGCAGGATGTCTATAATAGACAAATGCCCCTACTGACTACTGCACCGCTAAGAAAGTGATGGAGATCGTGAATTATAAAAATAATCATTAATTTTTACATGTGATCTATTATTGGGATTCACCAGTATATTCATTATATTGCCAAGCGCGATGCGGAATGCATGCACTAATGCCAGCCTAAAATCCCTTAATTCGGGTTCAGCATTTATTACTGGGTTCCGTTCATAAAATACATTGAAGTCCATGGCCATCTTATTCACGTAATCAATTAGGTTCTCTAGCCTGAGATTAATGGATACTTCGGCAATGGCTTTAGGTAACCCCCCCAAGTCCTTTATAAGCTTGATTTCATCATTATTAAGCGAGCTAGGCGGCGTTGCCTTGCTTATCTGCGGCTTGCCTGCCTTCTCCAGTATCGATGATGCCCTCACATATGAATATTGAATGAATGGCCCACTATTCTGTTTTAAATCAAGCAACTTATCCCAATTAAACTCAAGCACCTTTAGTGGGGAGATTGATAGAAACGAGAATCTAATTGCACCCACTGCTACGGCCTTAACTACTTTCCTAGCCTCTTCAGTTCCCAGCCTATTCTCAACTATTTTCCAGACGCGTTCCTCTGCCTCCTCTAGTAAATCATCCATTGCAATCATTCTACCACGCCTACTGCTCATCTTGGCGCCAGGCATATTTACCATTTCATATGAATAATGCATTATGCGTGAGGCATCATATCCAAGCATATGAAGCAGGACCCTAAGCTGAGCNTGTGGATGCGTCTGCTCAGATCCAATTACCCTAATAACCCTACTTGGACTACACTTATCCAAGCACCATGCAGCATAGGCCAGGTCCCTAGTTAAGTAGAGGGTTGAGCCATCCCTTCTGGTGAGCATAGCTTTAGGTAGGAAGCCTGGGAGAGATAATTCATTAAATAAGCCATGATCGCTGGCGTACTTGCCCACGTCTATTGTAATAGCCCCTTCCTGTTTCTCCACGTATTCCTTGCCGATCAATGCCAATTTATCAACAAGGGACTTCGCTAAGCCGGTGTCCAAGGCAATCTCGGATTCCCAATCAAAATCATCAAATGATATGCCGAATTCATTAAATGTCTCCATGAAGCCCTTAAAGACCATGCTTATGCCTTCCCTCACCTTACTACGTATCTCTGGGTTTCCTTGCTCATATTCGCGTACCCATCTATTGGCTTCCTCAGTTACATCAATATTTCCCAGCGATGATGCCAAACTATTAACTAGCTCTTGATCTTGAGTACTCCACTTACCAAGTACGCCAACCCATTCATCGCGCTCAGCTATTATTTTCCGCTTATCTTCATCCTTTTCAGCNAGCTTTTCTGCCTCAGTTAACCTCTGTATCTCGCCTATTGCATATGTTATCGAGTATATGGCGCCCACTACCTTATCTGGTTTTTCGCCGCTCATTATTCTTTGATTCACAAGATCCTTCACGCTGTGGTATCCTATAGCCATATACATTACCTGTGGTCCACAGTCATCAACATAGAACCTGGTGCTGATGCTGCCTCCACAGAAACGAAGCAATCTCGATAATGTATCCCCAATTATCATGTTTCTACCATGACCTGTATGAAGCTGATGAATGGGATTGGCACTGGTGTGCTCTATAACTATTTTATCGCTACGGCATTGCTTGGACCAGCCGTATCTTTGGCCATTGCTTAGGATTGAATTAATGACTAGTTCGGCATACTTTATGTAATCAATATCTATGTTTAGAAAGCCATTAATCAATTTTATGCCTTTTATTAATCCCCGGGGCTTCAATGACTCTATCACATTTAGTATATTGGGATTCTTCTTTATGTAATTATGAAGCGGCACTGCCATGAAGCCAAAGCCCTCCCTGGCCCTACTTGGTTCAAGTCCACTTAGATCTTCATTTATCATTGCTCCAAGCTCATTTATGATTCCCCTAAACTCATCCTCAACCTGGCCCTCTGGATCATAACTCATGTCAAACAAAATGTTCTAAATTAAATAAACATTTCCGTGAACATAGATACAACTAGTTTTCCTGCATTCATCCATGTTAAGGAACGGTATAAAGCCATTGATAAAAGAACGATAAGCCTCGCCTAGGATAAGAATCCCTTGTTGTGAAATATATAATCTGAGATTTTTCCTAAGCAGAGTAGTTTTTCTTCTTCTCCATAAGGAGATTTCCTAAATAAACAAGCTTCTTTTTTGTTCTTTTGCCCTTTAACTTCTTTGACATAATATAAATATTCACCATTAAATCTAGGTAAGCTTACTTTTCCTTCAATTATTTTTCTCTTATCTAGAAAAATTGCTGATCTATATTCATGGTTTTCTATCCAAGTTTCTACATGAAGTAAATCCCCTTCATTATTTAATTTTACATCAGATATGAGTTTTATTGAATAGGCTTCTTCTGGCATCATTATAAAAATAGATAAAAGGAAAGCATTAAGCATTTCTAATCCATTGGATATCAAAGAATTCATCTTTAGATTTAGAGAGCTCTCGGTAATTTGAAAAACAGAATCTTATAAAATCCATAATTTCTTCTCCATTTTTCCTTCTCTTAAAATCCTCCTATATGACCTCATGAGTCTCATGATAAAATATGAAGGTTCAAATCCTCACTGATTAGAGAATAAGTAGAAAGATTATAAATTATTTCAGAAGACTTCCTAATGCTTTCTGCAATATCATCAGTTGAAATAACTTGTGGTACAGTTAAAGAATAAAACCAAGTTGAAGGTCTAAAGTTTCTCCAACATTAATAATGTATATTTACCGAAACTTCCCCTCAAGGATTTTACTGCATCTAGGAAAATAGAATTACCGTTCCTTAATATTTCTCCTTCATTAACTTTTCTACTAAAGTATTCATCTGTAAAGAAGGAATATATAAAAGAGTAGTATAATGCTCTCGCTAAGGGATTTCCTTTTTTATCTTTATTATTAGCTTAAATAAATCCATACCTTTCTTTGGAACCATTTCACAAGCAAATACTTTACCTAAGGGAGTTACTTTACCTTTCTGGATAGCACCTATATTCTCAAGAAATAATAAGGAATCTTTTATCTTTGAAGGAGAATACCTATATCCATATCTTGCCAAGAGCAAAGGATCTAAACCACTGTAAATCCACCTTAATGCTGTTTGCGGATGATCTAAAGGCTCTGGAGCTTTTCCAAATTCCTTTTTTTAACGCTTTATTAACTTTTTTTCACCTCGTGAATTACTATATGGTGTGGAGAAAAATCTCGTCAATTACTATATGGTGTGGAGAAAAATCTCGTCAATTACTATATAGTGTGGAGAAAAATCTCGTCAATTACTATATAGTGTGAAAAAAATTTATATAGGGTTAATATCTTGGACGTTACAGGATGGTTAGTGAAATGCTAGAAATTAAGGAAATCAATGAATTGGGCAATAAGCTGCTTTCAGAAGATTTCAACACCAGCCCTATCATTAATTCTGCAACATACGATCTAAGTCAAATATTAGTTGATAAAAATTCAATTCTTATAGCGAGACCAGTAGGTTCTGGTAAACTAGAACTAATATTAAAATTAATAAACCTAGCAAAAAATGATAGAAAAATTGTAATAGTTTCCACTAACTATAGACTAGAGAACTTTTTGAAAGATAATAAATTCGTGGATTTTTTACCTATACATATTTCACAAAAATACGTTGAGGATAGGTTTAACGTAAGGAATATTGGAGAAATAATTAAGATTAGTAAAAAACTGGGTACGGAAATAATTAATGAAATAAAAAATATAGACAAAGCTGTGATTATAATTTATAGAGCCAACGATTTATCGCCTGCGTCTAATTGCTATGATATAACCGCAGCAAAGCAAGAATTCTGGTCTTCTCTAATAAATACTATAAAATTCAAGAGAAAATACTAATTTAATCTTGATATGTGATAAGATAGGACAAGAATGTGAGGCCTTATCATCAGTTGTTGATGTTGTAGTTGAGGCAGATATTAATGGAAGATATAAAATAAAGAAGAACATAATATGAGGATACTCAATATAATTTACGCTGTTATTCCGCTATTCTTATCTGCCATATTCACATATCTGACTTATACTTCAATATTTACATTATGGCTGGCTTTTGGAGTATGGTTATCAATGATAATAGGATTCTTTATTTTTATTGATTTTTATAGGCTTTCAAGAAAATCTACTAATTACGAAATAAACTATACAAATGCTAAAAAATATAAAATAGCATCTTTCGTAACGTCTTTTAACGAAAACCCGGAAATTGTGGAAGGAACATTAATTTCAGTTAAGCTAGCTACAAATGACTACGGCGACGTTTACTTATTAGACGATTCAACCGATCAAAAGATCGCTGAAGAGCTAAAAGCGTTTTGCGAAAAGTATGGTATAATATACCTTCATAGAAAGGATAGAAAAGGCTTTAAGGCTGGTGCCATTAACGAGGCATTGAGAAAAGTAGGAGATAATTACGATTTAGTTGCAATATTTGACGCAGATCAGAGGCCTACTGAGAATTTCTTTGAACAAGTTTTACCATATTTCTCAGATCCTAAAGTAGCACTTGTACAAGTGCCTCAAAACTATTCTGAAACCTACTCTGGAATAGCCAAGGCAGCAAAATATCAACAAGAACCGTTTTTAAGAGTAATAATGAGAGGAAGAACTTTCTCTTCCGCGTTTTCTTTAGGTTCTGGTTCCGTATTTAGAATAAGTGCACTGAAAGAGGTTGGCTATATGGACGAATCAAGCATAACAGAGGACGCTGCGACTTCACTAAAACTACACGAAAAAGGTTACGCTTCAGTTTACGTTGATTCATCACTAATTTGGTACGGAGAACCTCCTCAAGATATAAACGCTTATTTAACACAGCAATCGAGGTGGGCTTTTGGGTATTTTCAACTTACTTGGAGGATATTGAAGAGTAATTTAAATTTCTCTCAATTTGTTGACTATTTTTCAGGGAGTTTATATTGGGTTAAGGAAGGACCGCTTGCGATAGCCGAATTTTTAGCCCCAGTTTTTTTCCTCTTATTTAAATTGCCAATAATAATTTTAAATCCTTTAACCTATATCCTTGCTTATATCCCTTATCTTCTTGTTTCAATATTACTGTTTTTTTACGCAATAAAAGGAAAGGGAGAATATGGAATAAAAGGGTTTTATTATCATCAATCGGTAGAATATCTTGAGTTTTTATCAATAACCTTAGCTTTCTTTTCTTGGATAATAGGCAAAAATAGACCTTTCAAGGTTACTCCTAAAGGTGAAGGAAAGTTTAATGTAAAAAGCGTAATTCCTCACATGGTAATTATCATTTTGCTTATTTTATCAATTATAGAAGGATTTCTTTGGTTGAGCAAAGCAAGCTCTAGTTTAGCTTTATATTACTCTATTATAATAAATATATTTTGGGCAATTTACCAAATACCATTTTTAATTGGTGGAATTATATTAGCTAAAATGATGTCAAGGAGAGAAAAATACGTAGAGGTAGCTCTTAACAGGAATTGAATAATTTTAATCTACCGGCCTTCATTAAATAATACTTTAAGTATGGAGTTTCTTCCATTTTCTCCTTGGTTAAATACTCCATGCAAATTCCCTTTGGTTTCTCTCTATTAGGCTTAGTCCTTATAATTTCCTTTTCAGTAACAATTATATCAATAGGTACATCAAACGGTTGTGAAGGTATTTCATCAACTATTTGTATAGAGCGGACTGTTGCAGCTACTCAAGTTTTTTCGTTAACCTAGTTCCCTTAATATTGCGTATTCCAATTCGCTATAACCTTCTCCTTTTCCTACACTATCTCCTGATCTGGTTACGGCAACATAACCTACTACTATAAAATCTACTGGGGAATTTCCTTATAACTAATTCTTTTGCCCAATTTAGTAAATCCTGAAATTGCAGATGCAAGCTTAGGACTAACATTATAAAGTAAGAAAAAATTCTCCTTTAAGCCTAGGCGTCGGAACTAATAACTTTTTATCGTCTGATAGAACTAACTACCTCACTTTTCTTTGAGGCGAGTCTGGATTCACTTTAACTACTTCAGCTTTTTTAAATTCAAGAAGTATGGAAAGAAGCTCAGCCGCTTTTTCTGGACCTTTAAAGTTGGGGATCCTACCAAAAACTGGCCTAGGAGAGAGACAAGCAACTGGTCACAAAGAATTTATACGCATGGGGGAAAGCCTCGCCCTTAGGGGCGGGGTAGCTCACTACTATATAACTGGGATTAGATTGATGCTATTGAATCCAGCCTATGGGATCTATGTACCATTAACCGTATATTATTTTAAAACAGAACCCACCGGGTTATTATCTATAAATGGATCAATAATAGTTGGCGGTTACTTAAGTGAGTATGATTTCCATAACGACACAGTAGTGACTATATCGCCCATAAATTACGGCCAACCAATTAATGCATGCATAGTACCAATAAATAATACATAATACGCAGCTCATGGCTTATTATTCAATTCATTAATAGTATCAAGTTTAGGAAAACTTTAAATGATTAGCCCCCGAAAATGTCGCTATGTTGATGCTGGCCACGCTACTTATATTGATAAAGGCTGCTGGATTGCCATTTATTAATTACACAATGTATTTAGAACCTAACTCCACCTTAGTCAACATTAATCTCCCGATTATTCCAATACCGGGAACACTGGAGGTCATTAATGATAGCGATAATTCATTAATACCCTCCAGCCTCTATAATAATGGGACGCTTGTAATATTTGCATTCGGCGGCGGATATGTCTCCATACTTTATGATGCTAATTATACGTATGACCAAGATACTCTTACATATTATGTGAACATTTCAAGTCCAATTAAATTCGGATTAATGTTCCCCCCAAATATAGTGATGCTAAACCTGCCAAACAACATAATTAGTTATACCCGCATAAATAATTCAGTTGAAGTAACAATACCTCCAGGCCGGTACTCTCTTCAATACATCTATGTCCCAATTCAACAGAGCAGCACAACAACAAGCAGCACCCCAGCTCCAACAACGTCAACAAGTTCAGCGCCTCTACCGCCGCCGACCACCACTACATCACGCCAGGCCAGCACAACCACTACTTCTACCAGCGCAACTAGTACCACAGTTAAGCCAATTAATCAGACCACCACGNCTCAATTCCAATCAACTACGCCAACTCTCAGCAATAATAGTTCGTTCCCAACATCTATAGCCATAACTATAATAGTGCTTGTAATCCTTGCGTTTATAGCATCTATGATCATGATAAGAAGAAGAAAATCGCCCCTCGTATCAGTCTCGTTGGATGATGTGGATGAAGAAATCATAAGGACACTGAAGGATAATGGAGGCACCCTATATCAATCACAATTACAGCAATTAACCAATATACCTAAAACGACATTATGGAGACACGTGCAGAGACTACAGGATAGAGGCATAGTTAAGATCGATAAGGTAAATGGACAAAACAGAGTTACACTAATAAAATGAATTTAATCCCAAATTTGAGCTGGAGATGAATTGAATCTCCAATCTCCTCCCCGCCCTGAAGGGCGAGGTTTTCCGCCCCTTTGAATCCCTAAACTTTATAACGTTTATTTTATGCATTAATTGCGGTATAGAGCTGCTATGCCGTTCCATAATTCTATTAATTAAATCATTNATCAGTTTCATCCAAGTTCCACAAAAATGCAATGGCGCAATCCTAATTAAGTTCAAAATGAGATAACGATATATGAATAACAAGTCAATAATGATAGTTGTGATCATAATAGCATTGGCTATAGCATTGACCCTATATGCATCTACGAATTCGAGTTCGATTTATGCCTCTGAATCACTTAACGGCTCCAATAACTCCTTATGTATTGCAGCCTCAATTGATGTAAACATAAGCGGGATTTTTTATGACAAAATATTACTATTGGCTTCTAACGCCGGTAGTATTAATCAAACAGAATTAGCTGAAACAGTTAACTTAATAAGATTAGCTGAAATTAGCCTCAATGAGTCAAAATGCATTGATGCAGTCAAGTATAGTTCAGCCGCCGTTCATTATGAAGAGGCCATATTTAGATCCATTGTATTAAGCAATTCGAGATTAAAGGATGAGCTGGCTTGCATGGCCTCCAGCGGAAGGATCCATGCATACCTAGATTACTCTCATATGGTTGGTTTAATTCTTCATAATTCATCGCTCATTTCGGCGTCTAATTCTTTAAGCCTTGGATTACTTCTCAATCCCTGTAATAGTACATTAATTAATGAATCGAATAAAATATATAATAAGACGCAATCCATCGTAGCCAGCAAATATAATTCATCAATTAACGCGTTAACTACGAGGCTGATTAACCTATACTTGCATAACGATTCATCACCTAATGCCATTAATGCAATTCGCATTCTCATACATACTAAATACGTATCGACAGTAATTAATGCAGTAAATGGGACTCTGCATATCTACCTTGATCAATTGGGGAGCATTTTATCATCATATATAAGCGAGGGCAATATAACTGGTATTGCATCTATGGATTCGAAACTAAGACCAGTAAATAACATTGTTCTTCACCTAAATGAAGCGGGAATCAACCTATCTAGTGCCGAATCATCGCTTAATTACCTAAATCAAAGCATTAATTATGCAATTATGGTAGTAAGCAATACAAATAAGTCCCAGTTAGAATCAGTTGAGTATGAGTTGCGTTTAGTGGCGAATTCGTATAGGCTCAATGACTTAAACGAAATAGTTACTAATTTAACATCTCAATTAGACTCAGCTAATGAATACTTCATAAATGATACNATGGCTCTTAGCGCAATTAAAAATCGATTAATTATATCCACGAACATCATAGGAGTGCCCATGCCTAATTCAATTTCAAGGAAATTATCTCATTTATACAATTTGACCATAAGTAATCTAACGCTTGCGAATTACTACCTAAACCAATGCAGATCCTCAGTTCAGAATATCACAATCATTAAAGCAAGCCTAGTTAAGGGTAATTCATCATTAATTCCATTTTCATATTATGTATGGATAGCTAGAATTTATTGTCCCCTGAGCATTAAGCTTCTAATCAATGCCAGGAATATCATGAACTATATCGCATATATATTCAATACAAGTAATTCATCATCAAAACCACCAACCAACACCACAATTATCATGCCTAACCCATAATGCATTAGGAGTTGAGCTGACCTCCTCCCCGCCTTTAGGGCGAGGGTTCCCCGAGGTCTAGAGGGTTACGCCCCATTAA
>LOBW01000043.1 GCA_001516585.1 Thermocladium sp. ECH_B | reverse complement strand
AAGTCTTCCAGAGGGGTGAGGATGAGGCTTCATGATGTCGCTTTTCATGAGCTTAGGGGCATCGTGGAGTATCAGTTGGGGAAGTATGGGAAGGGGTTCATCCTAGTGGATCCTAGGAATTCCTCGAAAACGTGTGCCAAGTGTGGTTATGTGAAGATGGATTTAGCGTTGAGTGATAGGGTTTTTGAGTGCCCCAGGTGTGGTTGGAGGGCTGATAGGGATTATAATTCCGCTCTCAATCATTTGAGGCGTGCAGGGTGGGAGTCGCCCGCAGCGCCCGTGGAGCTCCGCCCACTACCCGTGGTTCACAACTACGGGCAAGGCGGGGCAAGGAAGCGGGAAGCCTCGCCCTTAGGGGCGGGGTAGCTCACGAGGTTCGATCAATATTTTATAAAATGGATGAGGGACCTCGCTCCTTCTAGGGGCTGGGCTCAAGCCTTGACGCGGCGTAATCCAGCAATGGCTAGAATTAGGGAGAGAACCGCGGCCGCCTCAGTGGACATCACTGGGCTATTAATTAAGTATGATGCGGCGTATCCAATTAACCAGCCTAATTGCTGCATTGAGTTCACTATGCCGTAATCCCTAGGCGAGCGCGCCCTAATCCCCTCCAGCGACATTGGTATTATTGATTCCCAGAACCCATAAAACACTGCGAAGATGTAGCTAATGCCGAGTAACCCGATTAGGGAGAACATCACTAGATTAATGGATAAGTAAAGCGGGCCACGGCTCCTGGAGCCCAGGAGGGAGGCAAGCATGCCTATCACCTCGGCTAGAGTAGCGATTACTCCAATACTGGAGTAGTCGAGTCCATACATGACTTTAACCACTAGGTAAACATAGGGCGAGGCCAAAGCTATGGGTATTATCACCAGTAGGGGAGTAATGAGGAGNCTCGCTCCACTGTTTTCATCACTGGCAATGCCGCTCCGTAGCCAAATCAATGGGACAGCGGACATCATGACCGCTAAACCACTGAGGGGGAATACAGCGTTAATTGTGAATGCATTGGCGACCCAACCCCCTAGAGCCGGCATCACTATTGACGGCAAAATAGATATCCCCCACACCCTGGCTATTGTTCCCCGCCCCATGCTGCTCATGTAGGCATAGAAGTTGGGCAGCGATATGAAGAAGAAATAGTAAAGGATTAGGCAAAGCAGTGCCCAGTAAATCGATGAGGCGAATCCAAGCATTACGAGGCCCAGCCCCGAAATGATCATGCCAAGCATCATCACGCGACGAGCCTCAATTACTCGCCCCAACCAAGCCCCAATCACTGGAAGCGGGAGCGCGGCCGCCGTTAAGGAGGCATAGAATAATCCCAGATAGGTCCCGGGAATGAATCTCACGAGGAATATGGATAGGAAGGGGTAATAAGCATAGTAACCAATGCCCCAGAGAGNCCAACTAATCATTATTAGTAACTCGCCTCGCCGCAACTCCACGCACCTTGGCGGGGCGAATCATACTTCCTTGCCTATCCTGTTCCTGGCCACTATTAGCCTCATTATGTTGGCCGCGCCCTCCGCCCCAACATAGTAACTCAGCGCCGAGAGTAGGACGCGGGCCTCCGGTAATTCCTTGAAGTAACTCATGCCGCCGAACCACTTCATGACCTCGAGGGATGCATCCACGGCTAACTCCACGGCGGTCATCTTAGCCATCGCCCCAAGGGTGGCCACCTCCAAAATATCCACTCCGTCCCCCTTTATGAATGCCTTATCGGCGGCCCACACGGCCTTAAACATGAGTAACTCAGCCGCCTCGAGCCTAGTGGCTAGCTCCGCGTACTTGAAGCTAACGCCTTCATACGAGGCTATTGGTTTCCCGAATACCTGCCTCTCCTTTATCCATTTCCTCCCCTCCTCCAGTAACCACTTAGTTGCGCCTATTGAGGCGGCGGCTATCATGGTTCTAGCCAAGTCGAAGCCCTCCATGGCTATCTTGAAGCCCCCATTGACTTCCCCCAATACTTGATTATCGGGAACCTCGAAGTCCTTGAACCGCAGTAGGCCAGTGGGGAGCCCGCGGCGACCTATTTCCTCATAATCATTATACTCAAAGCCGGGGAGAAGCGAGCCGCGCCTCTTAATTAGGGGAAGGAAAACCGTTAATCCCTTGTGCCTCGACTCAATGGGACCCGTTCTACCGATGGTCACGAAGCCGCCCTCCTCCAGGTCATTAACTATGAGGGATATGCCGGTCACGATGTTCTTCTCACCGTTCAGCGCCCACGCATTCCCCTTCCTCTTGGCCTCCAGCTTAAATGAGGCGACATCGCTTCCGCCCTGGGGCTCCGTGCTCGCTATTCCAATGAATGCCTTACCCGTCGAGACCAGGGGGAGGACCTCCTCCTTAACAGCATCGGAGGCGTATCGCTGCACCATGAATGGCCAAGCATTGTTCAGCAAGTAGTAGACGGCGGTGGCGAGCGATGGATCCCCATAAGCCAATTCCTCCGTGGCCAGCGCAACCATGGTGAAGGAACCATCGGCGCCGCCGTACTTAGAATTAAACGGGATCCCGAGGAGACCTACTTCCCCCATTCTTCGAATTATATTGATTAACCCGTACTTACCGTCATCCAATGCAACCCAGTTAGGCTTGACGTATCTCTCCACGAATTCCCTCGCGGATTTCCTGAATAACTCCTCTTCCTGATTAAAGGAGAACTCCATGTGAATTGAGCGATCTATGAGTTATTTAAGCATTGCATTAATTTATCCAAGCCAATCGCCAACATGGCTAGGCCCCCAACATTGAATTGAGTTGAGTATGCAGCAATGGAGTTAGGAGCCCTGGTTTCCTGGTCAGAGCCATCCACTATTATCATGATTTTCCCAGCGCCCTCAACTGCGCTCATTAAATCAGTTGAGGCTTCTCCGCGCCTCTTCAGAACTATTATCTTGTCTGGAACAAGTAAATTAATGGCATCACTTACATCGGGCAGAACAAGGAGCGAGGACGAGTACTTAAGCGCTACCTTAAATGCTTCCCCAATTCCCTGCTGCGCAGCCGCCCCATAAACCCTAGTTAGGACTAGGTTCCGCACGCCGAAGCCGTAAATCATCTTCACGAAATCCAGTAACCTAGTTACGCTCGACACGTTATTCACGACCACCACTATGTCGCACTTCATCAAGAACCAGGAGCATTACACCCTTTTTAACTAATATCTTATTAGGCGGATAATGAGCATCATTATTACCTATGGTAAGCCAAATTGGCGATATAAATGGCATTAATGCCGAAAGCGAAATGTAGTAGAGCGATTCGTAAATGGAGATGTAGGCGCCGATTCCCCTCGGCACCGCTAACCCCCTAAAGCCCAGGTAAGCACCAGCCACATGAATTACCGCCATAACCGCCAGCAGAGCATTGGTAATGCAGCATGAGGGTTGGCCCGAGGCCCCTATATATGCTAAACCCAAGTTACCTAACCCATTATCAGCACCAACAACGCTGTGGGACATCTTCACGGCTAGTATACTACTTAGCCAGGTCATAAGTAGCGTACCCATTAATGAGGGGGTGGGCCTTGGGCCAGGCAATGTGGTTGCTTGGGTTGGTTTAGCGGCAACAAGTACCATAGCCGGCAACCTAACCTTAATAGGGGCTGCCAGCTATAATACTGCAGGCCAGTGAGAAGGGAGGGGCCACGCCTAAGCTACCCCGAGTTCTTGATGTACGGCATACCGGTTATACTGGTTAACGCCCTAATCTACGTGTATCTCAACATTATATGGGCGTGGGAATCTACGTGAGCTGTTAAGTGGACTGACCTCCTCCCCGCCTTGAGGGTTCCCCATCTAGGGGGGTTACCTTATGGATGCCGCTCGGTTGCGATCCACAATAAAGGAAACCTCATCGTTGACGCGACCGAGTTGGCGGCCCTCCTGAGCATGGCATCCCATTCGGACCGCTCCACGAACAAGTTACTGACCTTACCTGTATGGCTTATTCGCGGCAATCGGTTTCCCGGCCGCACTCCGCAACCCATCTTCGGCGCACAAGGCGATCCCCATAATTCACTGGCCAATGCATTCCCATAATCCCTATTTCCCTCCATTTTTGTCAAATAAGATATCGCTCCTAGATGAGGGAATCCTCCATTTTATTTAATTCATCAATTGTATATTCCCGTCTCTTGCCGTTCGGCAAGCTCCTCACTACTATGAAGGGCAATTTGCCTGCATTTAATTCCTCAATCGCTATTTGAATGGGGTCCTGAAGACCCATTGACTTAGCGTCAATTAGGGGCGTGGCGCCCATTGCTAATTGCTTGGCGCGTATAGCTATCATCTTGGCCTTCTCATACTTAGTTAGCCGGGGAGGATACGGTAGAGACTCGTTATCCATAATTAAAAATTGTGGGATTAGATTATTTTAAAAATGTTTCTGCTTAATCCTCCTTAGAGCCCTCGCCGCCCTCTGGACCCTTCTTGCTTCCGCCGCCAACCTTGCTCTGGGATGCAGCTATTATATCATCTATCCTCAGCACCATTATGGATGCCTCGACTGCGCTCTTAATCACTTGCTCCTTAACTATTAATGGGTCATAGACATTCATCTGGCCCATTCTAGTTATCTTTCCACTCAAGACGTCGACCCCGGCATCTATTTCTCCAGCATCATGCCTCTTCCTCAGCTCCGCTATGGCATCAACTGGATCCAGGCCCGCGGTCAGCGCCAGTATAACTGGTATCTGCTCCACTGCCTCGGCGAACTTAAGGACCGCTAGCTGCTCCTTCCCCGGCAGTTTCCTGCCGTACTCCCTCACCTTCCTTGATATCTCCATCTCAAAGGCACCGCCGCCCGGAACTACCTTTGCCTCCCTAAATAAGTCCCTGGCCACGTGAAGCGCATCCTGGAGACTCCTCTCGGTCTCATCAACTATCCTATCCGCGGCGCCCCTCACTAATATGGTGACTGCCTTGGGGTTGGGGCACTGCTCCACGAACACCATCTTCTCCTCTCCTACCTTCCTCTCCTCCACTAAACCAGCGGTTCCAAGGTCCTCCGGCCTAATGTCCTTTATGCTGGTCACTATCCTGGCGCCAGTGGCCTTGGCCAGCTTCTCTATATCGCTCCTCTTCACTCTCCTCACTGCCATTATGCCGGCCTTCGCCAGGAAGTGCTGGGCAGTGTCGTCAATGCCCTTCTGGGCGATGACTACGTTTACGCCGATTGACTTCAATTTATCGACGTAGGACTTCAATATGCTTGTCTCCTCCTCGAGGTAACCCTTTATTTGTTGAGGCGAGGAAACCGATATCTTAGTGGTCCACTCCGGCTTCTCTATCTCCAGCGGCGCATCGAGTAGAGCTATCTTGGCGTTGACGACTCTCTTCGGCATGTCCGGATGAACGACCTCCTTATCCAGCACTATTCCCTGGATTAATTGGGTCTCGTAGAGGCTCTTTCCCTTCTTTTTCTCTACCTTTATCCAGTCAAGGTCTAGGACATACCCGCCGTTAACCTTATCCGCAGCTATCAACGCGGCCTCCACTGCCTTTTGAGCCAAGTAATCCCTGGCCTCGGCCACTACCTTGCTGCTCAAGCTATTCGCGACTACCTTGATTAGCTCCTCCTNCTTGGTTATGTCTATGGGTATAGCGACGCNCTTGGCGGTCTCAAGCGCGTAATCCATGGCCTTCTTGTATCCATCTATGATAATAGATGGGTGAATGCCCTCATCCAGTAGGCTCTCGGCGCTCTCGAGCATTTTGCCCGCCAGAACTACTACAGTTGTTGTTCCGTCGCCGACCTCGGCGTCCTGGGCCTTGGCTATCTCCACGAGCAGTTTAGCGGCTGGGTGTTGGATCTCCATTTCCTTGAGTATCGTGGCTCCATCCCCCGTTATGGTGACGTCGCCGAATGCATCTATAAGTAATTTATCCATTCCCCTCGGTCCAAGGCTGGTTTGGAGGATCTCCGAAACCACCTTAGCGGCCATTATGTTGCTTCTCCTAGCATCTGCTCCAACAGTTCTTTGGCTTCCCTCCTTTAATATCGAGACAGGAACACCTTGAGCTCCCGTCTTAGGTTGCGATTGCTGGGCTGACATAGTTGACATCGTCCAGTAACGGTTCTATATAAACTTTTCTCCCAAGGCAAAAGGCACAATTTTTAAACAGATAAGGCAATCGCCATTCATGAATAAGGAGACGAATGCGTACCTACTCATCTATATACTCAGCGCATCAAGTAACTACTTCTTCGTGAAGGACGGCCTCTCGTATTCTGACCCCCTCACCTTCATGTCGCTCCGATACGCATTGGCCGGCGCATCCCTGGCAATACCCCTCGCCGCCCGGCACAGGCTTGACCCAACCATTGACATAGATATGCTGCTCCTATCCCTCTTCACCGCCGCCAGCACCGGGTTCTGGGCCGTTGGCCTCACCTATGTGGATCCAGGAACATCGGCTGTGCTGAGCTACACGATGCCGTTGTTCGCCGTGCCATTCTCCATGATGATCCTACGCGAGAGGCCCAGCCGCGGAAACGTGATTGGGGTCATTGTTGGGTTCCTTGGAGTCATGGTGTACTACATCTCGTTCCTGGGCAGCGTCGAATTAATTGGAGCGGTCTTCACCGTGATAAACGCCGTGTTCTGGGCTCTTTACAGCGTCTACTTCAGGAAACTGGGGAACAGGGATCCAATTAATGTAGTGGCCATGCAGATGCTGATCAGCTCCATCATGCTGATTATGATTGCCATACCAATGGGGATTAGGATACGCATTGAACCAAAGTTCCTGCTGGATCTAGCTGGAACGGGCCTAGTGGGCGGCTCAGCATTATTCCTCTTCTGGAACCTAATAATCAACGACATGGGCGTGTCAAGGGCTGTCTCAGTGGTTTTCCTGGTCCCAGCCCTAACTATTGTGCTTGATTACTTGGTGCTGGGGAGAGCGCCCACGGTAATTGAGTTAATTGGCGCGGCAATAATGTTCTTGGGGATCTATATAAGCCAGAGGAGGAGCCTCAATATTAAGGGGCCTACTTCATCTCCATGAGGAGCTCAACGAAGCCGGTGCCTATTGGTATGTACTTGCCGGCTATCACGTTCTCCACGACTCCCTTAAACCTCTCCGTCTCTCCCCTAAGGGAGGCCTCAACCAAGTTCTTCACGGTGACCTCGAAGGCGGCCTTGGCGAGCGGACTCTCCTTCATGCCTGCAACTCCATGCCTCCCCACCTGCCTAACCACTCCATCCCACGTCATGACGTCCGCAACCATCATTAAGTGCCTCACATCAACCTCAAGCGATTGGCTTTGGAGGATTTTCTGGATCTCGTTTATTATGGCGCTCCTGGCGGCCTCAATGCCGAGGACCTCGGATATCTCGTGAATATCGTTAGATACAGTTCTCTTGTGATCCACGCCATCCATTAGGAGAACCGCCTCTAGATTAGTGCCCTCCGTTTGAATTATGTACTCCCCCTTCTCCTCAATGACCACGGCCTTCTTAATGCCCTTAATGCCCTTAACCTTCGTCTGCAGTATCCTATCCCTCACCTTCTTCAACTTGCTGNGCTCCGTGGTATCAACCTTANCCAATATAGTGTAGCCATTCACCTCGATCTCGCCGCCCTTGCCCTTAGCCCTATCCAGCACCTTCTTAACATCATTGACGCTTATCCCCTTATNCCTTAATTGCTCCTCGTTCAGCTCTATTATTATCGTCGACGCGATGTAATCGATGCTGACCGCCTTAGCAACATTCTCCACAGTTGTTGATTGAAGCTGCTTAGCCACCTCAAGCGCCTTGTCCCTATCATGGCTAATGGATTCCTGGAGGTACACAGTCATCATGGGCCTCTCCGGCTTCTTTCTGGCATCAATGACCTCAATCAACCTAGGTAATCCGAGCGCCATGGAGAACTCCCTGAGCCCAGCGAAGTGGAATGATCTTAGGATCATTTGGGTAGATGGCTCGCCAACGCTTTGAGCAGTGACGACGCCAATCGCCTCCCCCGGATCCACGACGGCCCTATAATACTCACGCACGAGGAGCCTAAGGGCCTCCTTGAATTGCTCCTCCGTTAATCGAGCATCGCCGGCCTTCGCCAGGAATTCATCAAGCAACTTAGGTGGAAGAACTCGCCTAAGCTTATCCACCCTAGCCCTAATCTCCTCCGCGGATAAGTAAGTTGACATCTCAATAATCATAGATGACGCAGTTTATAAACTTTAACTATATTTAATAAAGAGACGCGTGTGAATCTAAGGGAGTGAACTTAGGGGAATCCCATTAATTGCCCCATTGAATCGCGTCCCTGCTGCAGACGCCTAAGCAGAGACCGCAGCCAATGCACTTACTTGAGCCGATAATTGGGTGACCCGCCTCAACCCCTATCGCTGAGCAACCTAATCTCAAGCAATCCCCACAGGCATCACAATAATCCGTGAGAATCCGGGGGCGGCGCTGAGTCACCTCAATATCCCGCACCCTCACTAGACGCGACTCAAGAGGCGCCAACGCCACGTCGTCACATGAAGTATCCCCCTCCTCTCCAATCACTATTAGCCCCGCTTTCCCCAAGACTTCCCCTAGAAGCCCATTCATTAAGTCCTCCTCCCTCATAACGCCCACTATTGGGCCATAATCATAACCCACCCTAATGGCTTCGTGAACCGCGGCGAGGGGCTTCGAGACAGCCATGTCCGGCACCTCGGCAGCAGTCCGGGGCAGAAACGCTAATGGCCTTGGATTAAAGTTGCCCCTAGCCTTCTCTCCAGTGATCGGCCTCACCATATCGGTCCTCGTTATGACAAGCGGCACCCCCACCTCATTCACTGGATCATATAGTGACTTATAAAGGCAAAGATAAATGAAGTCGGCCGCCGCTATTGGGGATGGCGGGGCGGCGATGCGCGATTGTTGGGGAGGCGAATAGGAGGCGTCCACCCCAAGCGATGCGAGCCTATGGAGGGCCCAATTAATTCTGTCTCCCCGAGCGGAGCGATTAAGCCACCTGTAACTCATTATCCAATTCTTATTAAATACGGGGGGTCTGCGACGCTTCTCCCTGAGCAGCGCGTGGGCATCCCTCATGGATTCCTCATCCATCATGGCAACGTAGGGAACCTCAACGACTTCACTATAATTAATTGCCTCCTTAACAGCATTAATTACAGCCTCGCCCCTAGGCCTCATGCATATTGCTCCCCACGGGCAATCCGCGTCTCCCATAACAATCACGAGAAGCGAGCCACGGATAGGCATGTAGCTGGATCCCCACTGAGCTAAGTCCCCCCCGCTGATTAGCACCGTTGTTCTCAGGTTAAGCGATGAGTCAATGAATCCCCTGAGCAATGCGTCTCCCAATCCATTGCCTAGGGACTCGCTTATTATCATTGAATCAATCATTTACCAACGATTACTGGGACGCATTTAAAAGGGTAGCCAAGGTTATGACCGCGACTGGAATTAACACGCTGCTTCATTTGAGGTTTCTCCTTAAAAACAAATCCATACCCATATGCCATATGGGGAGAATAGCAGGGTTAATGCATGGCGACTCTAGCAGAGGATGAGCCTTACATCGCCACCAAGCCACTGGTGGCTCTGAACTGTGATGCTGCGCCCATGAGCGGTGCCTAATCATGAGGGGTGCCCCCAGTGGTCGGAATCCTCCCCTTCAGGGCGGGGAGCCGTCACTTGGATGGGGGTTCATTGCTCATGGTTTCCGAGAGCCCCTTAAGCACTTTCCCTAGGAGGACCACTAGGTTAAATAGGTCCTCACTGCTTAATTCCTTGAGGGAGGCAATGGCTATTTCCCTATACGCCACATCTATTTCCCTCAGGAACTCCTCGCCCTTCCCCGTTATGCTGATTATATTGATGCGTCTATCCCTCTTGTCCTTGCTGCGGGTCACGAATCCATTCTGCTCTAATCGATCCACGGAGTTAGTGATTGCTGCCTGAGTGACATAAAGCGAGTTAGCCAGCTCAACCATGGGTTTCGCGCCGTCCCTTAAACTCTTCAGTATCCAGAAGTCCAGTATGGTGAGGGAAGTGTTGCCCATCTTCTCGGAGAGCCTCCTATGCAGTAATTTATAGATCTTGACGATGCTCCCATAAACATCCGTCGCGTCCACACCCATTCTAAATCACTCCCCCTAAACAGCTTCCCGAGTCCAGTGTATATATTTCTCGCTTCCCAAAACTGGAGAGCGCATTGATAGGTTCATGTGGAAGAATCGCCGGAAGAGCACCATAAAATGCATCACTATAATTAAATGACAAATCCATACCCCCATATATGGCGAGGAGGAGTTTATTAAAGCTTATCCTGGGGCACCCACATGGTTAGGTTACCCAAGGGGCTCTACGGGATAACTGACACGAGTTACAGGGCGAGGAGTCACGTTGAGGCGGCGAGGATATTCCTGGAGGGCGGGTCCCGGATAATACAGTATAGGAGGAAGAGCGGATCCATTAGGGAGATGATGGAGGAAGCCAAAGCAGTTGGGAGGCTCTGCAGGGAGTATGGCGCAGTGTTCATAGTTGATGATAGGGTGGATGTGGCCATATTATCGGATGCAGATGGGGTTCACGTCGGCGTGGAGGATGCGCCCGTGGCTGAGGTACGGAAGAGGTTCGGGGGATTGATAATTGGGGCAAGCGCAAGCTCAATAAGCGAGGCAATGCAGGGAGAAGCGGGGGGAGCCGATTACTTGGGCGTGGGATCAGTGTTCCCAAGCCCCACGAAGCCCGATTACGAGGTTCTAGGCATAGATGGATTAAGGAGGATAATACAGGCAATACATGTGCCGGCGTATGCAATAGGGGGAATAACGCTGGACAAGGTTCCCCTCATAAAGGAGGCGGGAGCATGGGGCGTCGCAGTCATCTCGGCAGTTCTAGACGCAGAGGATCCAGTTAAGGCGGCTAAGGCATTCACNGAGGCATGGGATGAATGATGACTAGGGCTAAGCCGAGGGCCACACATGTCGCCAACAAATTGATCAATTCATTGGATGCAATTCCCCACCTAATCCTCAAGGCCCTCGTGCCGCAGTGATGCACCTCGTAATCGGTGGTCACGCCGCATTTTGGGCACAAGTACTTGGGTTGAAGGAGGGCGCCGAGGGCGCTGTCCATGACTTCGCCGATATACCCCACGAGCCAGAGAATTGGGTAATTGCTGGGCGGCGATGCCAGCCATACATATGAGGCTGGGAAGGGAAGCAGCGCCGCTGCCCTACTAATTAGGAGGGCCGTCATTATCATGGCGGCCGAGCCGGCGGCCGACCCGAGTTCCCCTAGAATGGTGATGCCGCCCGACGTGCCTGGGGATATCTTGATCCAGGGCTTAATTATTAATCGGGGCTGGGACTTGCTGAGGATGCCTATCTCGCTTGCCCAAGTATCGGCGGATGATGTGGCTATGCTCACCACTAGGAGATCCAGCAACTCATTGCTGGGATGGATCGCTGCAGCCGCGCTGATTATGCCTGGAATAATGCCAACGGCCATTACTTGCCTCGCGGTTCTCCCCTCTAGATCGCTTCCAACGCCGAGGGCCCGCTTCCTCGATGCGCCTAGCCGCGTCACTATGGTGGNTAGGAATAGGAAGATTATGAAGAAGAGGACCGTGAGGGGTCCGCTTAATGAAATCAAGGTGCCGATAAGCACCGCGGCTGGAGCGGCATCTCTCCTAATCACCTTTAACTTAATGGCAGCCAGCGTCAATACAATGGACGCCGTGAAGCCTATCGCGAAGTAGTAGGTAACACACTGCATTGCCCATGCGATTCATGAGGGGATTATAAACTTAAGCTGAAGCCATAAGACAAATGGAAATCATCAAACACACATTAGTAAGTAACGCTTAACAATGGAGATGGATTCAGTATGAATATAGATTAGCTGTTAGGCATTGTGTAATGCACTGAATTCATTTCCCAAAGCAGTAGTTAACGAAAAAGATGAATTGCTTTAATTGCTTAATGAGAGAAGGCCCACTTTGAAGGGGGAGCGAAGCCGTTCTTTATCATTTGCTTAAAAGCATTAAAATTGAAGAAACGCCGATTTATTTTTTGATAAAAGAACGACGAAGCCTCGCCTCCCTTCCAGGGACGAGGAGAAGCCTTTAACCGAACCCAGCAATACTCCCCATGGCATCCATCCCCTAATCATTTCATCACTAAATAATGACTAATGGAAATAGGGTGCCAACCGATTGTCCCTGTTATGTATGAAACTTTCAGATTATCGGGTGCCATTCCTTGTGCGCAGTGGTCCCAGCTCACACCAATCCACTCAATAACCCACCATACATAATTGAGGTGGAGGAGCCAAGCACTTATATTTTGGGTTTATGCCTATGTATGGTTATGGTTTCTCTTTTATTGCGTGTCCAATTAATGGTAACGCATATATAAATATTGCTAAACAATCCCATCAATGAAATCCCGCAACCCCTAATTCCAACTCCATTGACTCAAAGCCGGCGAGACCGATTCCCCAATAGAAAATGATACATTAAGCGTGTCTTAGTGGGGGGAAGTATCTAGCCTTGATTACTTAATCAATTAAATTGCACTGCCGAACTTAATAGCCTAGAAATAGCTCGATTAATCCGGGCCCCTTAGTGCAGGGATGAGATTAGTTGGTTTATGTTTTGGAGATGGGTTAATGCTTTCTTCAGCTTTGTAATTGAGTTATTTATATCGTGCCGCTCGAAATCGCTTTGCGCCTCATTCACCAGCTTCCTTAATTCATTAAGTGAGTCTATTATTGATGGAGAAATAATGGGGGACCCAGCACGCGAGTACTGAGTTGAAAGGACTGTGAGCGAATCAATTATTGTCATCAATACCTTTAGGTAGGAGTTGAACATGTAGGTGAACATATTCATGTAGGGTGCCATTGCCCCTCTCTCCCTCTGGATGAGGTCGCTGCCCAAGTATTGGCTCCAAACTATTATGCCGTTCACTATCTGGATAGATATATTCAATTGCTGGGAAATAATGCCAATTATCACGTCATTACTTACCGGCATTACTAGAGCCCCTCCCCCACTAATTTAAGGTATTCCGTAAACATGATGGAGAAGGAGAAGAGGCAGCCCCAATATTCCCACGCTTAACTGTTAATGAATTTAAGGGGGCAACTAGGATGAAAGCTTCTCGGCCCTAATATAATTAGCGCTCATTATGATTGCTCCGGCATTCTTAGCGGCATTAACTATATCCCCCAGCCTACCCTTATTGGCTGGATAAATGAGGAGCGCGCGGCCAGTTACTTCCCCTGGATTAGTATAGGCATGAACGAGGAGCGGCACTTCCCCATTTGCTGTGGACACCGCCTGAAGAACCCTGGCTAACGCCCCTATCTCGCGACTCAGCGCCACATCAAGCACGTAAATGCCTCCCGTCGATATCGCTAATTGATAAACCCTGTGAAAAACCTTCTCGGCGTTCTCCAGGGACCTCACTATATCGCTCATGACATAATTATAACACTGCGCCTAATAAACCTTTCATCAATTATAGACATAGACAACCGTAAACTACTCGCCCTTATGCGATAAGAACTACAAACCTTGCCTTTTAAGGCCTAGGTATTTCATGCCCTAGTGTTGAGGGGATTAGTTAGCTTCCCTGATCAATCTCTAGGGGGCGGGGGTCGACTACCCACAATACCAAGGGAAGGAGTAGCACCCATGAATGGGGGCGTAACCCTCAAGACCTCGGGGAACCCCCACCCTAAAGGTGGGGAGGAGGTCAGTTCCCGATTCACCACGTACGTGATATGAGCGATGCCGAGGAGTTCCTGAAGAGCGAGGAGGGGGCCGTTGGGTACCTCGTTGTGGTGCTTAATTCAATAGTTGGATTGCTGGATCCCATATTGATGAGCGGTAAGCCCGTCGTGGTTATAGGCGAGGCATATAGCGGCGCTGGGGAGGCGCTTCTTGGTTCTCTCCATCCTGGTCGTCGCGTGATCACGGTATTCACGAGGAACCCAGCGGGGAAGGAAGCAATCAGTAGAGTTAAGCATCTCTTGGCCCTGGATAAATTGAGGAATAGTAAGGTACTCTTCATAGTCTCTCCCAGCACTAAGTCCCACGTGACTTGGCAATTCCCCCTCAGCACGGATCTTTACTCCGTGTTTAGAAGCATTAATGCAATAACTGGAGTAATGCCCATAATAATTGATGCCGAGGAGTTCCGCTTGAAGTACTTTAACCGCGTTAATGAGGATGAAGCAAGAATCGTGGCCGATAAGTGGTTGAGGGGCGCTGAATCCATTAAGGAACCTGACTTAAGAAGTGATTAACTCCGCTAAGCTGTACCTAGCTATGAGAGAGGCCGCCCGAGAGATGGGGGTTAATGCCGTGGCCGTGGACTGCATAGTTCTCTACAACACGGGCCTATTGCGGGCTTGGCCCTGCCTCGGCTACATGCAGCTCTGGTATGATGGAATAATCCCGATATGTGAGGCCGATGCGTACTCAATGGTTCCCATACTGATCGGGAAGTACCTACTGGGGAGAAATGGGTTCGTGGTTAATGTGGGCATGGATTCGGAGACGGGGGAATTCATCTATCATCATTGCTATGCACCAACTAANCCGCATGGCGGCGATAAACCGGAGACCAGCTACATCATAACCACGGCTCACCTCGGTTCCAAGCATGCCTCGATTCACGTTAAGTTGCCCACTAATGAGAAAGTAACGGTGGTCGGCTTCAATCCCGAGGAGAGGCAATTATATATTCATGTGTCCCACGCATCCATGAATGAGTATAGGGCCGAGGCCTGCTCAACCAAGTTAGTTGCCAAGGATAATGTGGAGAAAGTAGTTGGGAGCTGGAGGAGGCGGAGCGGGTGGCATAGAGTGGTGCTTTACGGCGATAATGGGAAGGAATTAAAGGAATTCGCTGCCCTATTGGGATTAACCATCATCGATGAGAATGGGGAGGGATCGCTTGCCTCCGTCGGCGATAAGGAACTGCCTGGAAACGTTTATTAATGGGTTATTGAATATTAATGAAAATGGGCGATATCGCCGGCGTCCTCAGCCAGGATTTTCATTAATATTCAATAACCCATTAATAAACGTTTCCAGGCAGTTCCTTATCGCCGACGGAGGCAAGCG
>LOBW01000042.1 GCA_001516585.1 Thermocladium sp. ECH_B | reverse complement strand
TTATTCATTTTGTCATTAATTGCGGTGCTTAGCAGGTACTCATATGAGGCAAGCATGCTGCTTACCTCCATTAATCTCTTCTTCAAGTAACGCGCAAAAAACGTGCGGGCGCCGGCATCTATTGTGAAGTTAAGTTGATCTTTATACTTAACTTCCTCCAATATAAGTCCGTGTGGATCATGAGGCGGAATTGGCGCCATAATTGATGTATCGATTGTAGATGATAGGTGCTTCAATTCGACTTCACCTCTCCCAGCCATTAATATGGCATTCATTATTTTCCTCAGCATCTTATTCCTGAAGCCATGCCCAATAAATCTAACCATGATTAGGCCGCCGCGTATATCAATGTTTATATCATATATCTCGACAATTGTTGGACTACCATCATTTATCATGTAGTTGCGCAAATCATGCTTGCCTATGAAAATCGATGCAGCTTGCTTCATTAATGATGCATCCTCCCCCCTCCATTGGGCAAAGAATAAGTATTTTCGTTGAATTGCATTTCTTGGGTTAAAATCGTCCCCAACCATTGCCACTCCCCATATACGCACTTGAGGAGGCAACTTTGAATTTATTAATCCAATCGGTAATTCCCTAGATAGATTAACGGCTATAACATTCATTAGTGCGGAGACCCCGGGATCAGTGCGTGATGCTTTAGCTATATCTACGGGTGACTTATTTAGCCTTGTGAACACCCTTCTTAATATGTGCTCTATGGTTCCGGGTCCACCTGTGAACCCATTAAATGCCGATCCATCATACATTATTAAGTATGCGAACCTAGGCATTAACCTAGCTTATACCAAATAATTATAAAAATAAGGGCGTGCATGAGGCCTCTGCCCAGAGGGCAACGTATCTTTATTTTCATTATATTTTAGAATATTTGTTTCTGAAACAAGCCTCCCAGGGCGAGATCATTGTCTCCAACATAATAAGTTAGAGATGGCGCATTAAGTTAGTACGAACCCCTGGGGAATCGGTGAATAGGATTTGGAAACTAGCAACGTGGGAATTATATTGCTCCCTTTAAAAGGAAATAATTAGGGGTTTATTTTTAATTTAATTATTTTTGTTTATAATGGTCCTTAACCGCCCCATGTATATGGCGGTGGAGCAGATGTAGTGGTGCTTGGGGTGGGGCTTGGTGTAGTGGTCATGGTGCTAGTTGTTGTAGTAGTTGATCCATAGCCAAGGCTTAGGACCCAGGGGACTGGCTTAACGAAGGTGAGGTTTATCACTATTCCCTTGCCTATGATTAANGGGTCTCTGAATAGGTACGTAAATANGCCATTNTTCTCTCCCCATGTCCACATGGATACGCCGGTCGTGGGGGTCTCTATAATAGTTATGAAGGGCTGCGTTGCGGTGTAGCTGAACGATACTTTACCATTAATTGCATAGGCAAATACAAGTGATGACACTTGGCCAGGAGCGGGTGATGTGACGTTTTGAGGCGCGTAGAACACTATGGAGAAGTTGTAATTCTTAAGAAGCGAGGTCGTCGTGTTTATGTAGGTTCCTGGCTGAATTACAGTTATTATGTTGCCGGCCTCCAGTACTCCCCCCGTGGTTCCATTCACTGCAAAGGTGTAGTCGGATATGGGGGTTAATCCAAATACAGGCGATGCAGGTAATTGAATCATTTGTGGCGCCTCTCCTAACGGTGATTGCGAAGCTTCAAATATCCATATGACGGGCTTGAAGAACTTATTATTAACCATCACGTGACTTCCATATATCCATTGATCTGGGAACTTATATGACCCGCCCACATATGTTGATCCATTAAATGAACCGCCGAACCAGGTCCAGGAGGTCCAGGTACTTGGCGCGAATACAAGCGTTATTACTGGGCTGGGCTGCTTCATTGAGTTAACTAATGAGTATTGCGGCGTTATTTTGCCATTTATTGCAAATGCGAATGCATAGAGCGGAGTTAATCCTGGAGTCGGCGAGTATACAGCCTCCATGCCTAGATCTATCAATGAGAAGTTATACATTGATTCAAGCGTTCCATTAGGTAATTCAGCATATGTGCCGGGCCGTATTACTGCAATTATGTTACCTAATTCCACGACTGCGCCCATTGATGCATTAACGGTAATTGTGCGCTCGCCTATCACGTTAAATTCCGGCGTATTCAAATTATAGTAGAGCGTATCGCTGCCTATTGAGGCTTGAGTTACATTCCATGATTGGTTAATTATTTGCCATTGCGCAGCAGATGAATTATATATAAGGGTGGTCATTATCGATACGTGTAGGTCATAGATTGCTGGGAAGCTTGCTTCCCCTTTATTCACGAACCCTATGAAAACCGTGTCATTAGCTGTGATAAATGCCTCCGCACCGCTTGGTTGGAGAGTTATACTCACCATCGGCAATGTAGCGGTGCCATTGGGGAGAAGGTTCTGGGCATACTCCGCCACGAATATGAAGTAATTATCCCAACCGGAGAAGAAATTCTCTATGGAGCTTACTCCAGTATAGTTTCCAGGCCGTAATCCCGGCGGTAATTGCCCATTTACGCTTAGCGTTGCCGTTGGCGCAAATGATGCCGCAATATAGTTGGGCGGCAACTCGGCCCCTAGGCTGTTCAACTCATTGAGGTATATCATCATTGCTTGATTAGCTTGCAATGAGTGTTGCGAGGGGTAGCCGGCTATTACAGTTGATGGCGGCAACTCATTTCCATCCCAAGAAAGGCTAACTATCATTGGCGCACCATTTATTATCTTTACCGTTATGGAGTTAGATGCATTAAATACTTGTAGATACACTGGATCCTGAGTTGGAGCCACGAAGTACTGAACGACCGCTGTGACTAGGAACGTGGAGTTATTTAGCTCAGTGACCGTGGGCAGGGCAGTGGTGTAGAAGTAAACGGTTTCATAATTGCCAAAGAAGTTTTGAAGCCATGTTGAGTTAAATGATGAGTATGTATAGGTGCCTGGGAACGGTGTCCCAACTATATTCGCAGTGAAGTTTCCAGCCAAGAGGGGAGTCACATCGCTTGGATTCTCTATTGCTATTCCATCCCAGAACTTAAATACCGTATCCAGCGCAGCGCCCTCGGCATACTGCTGAATTGCATGCGACTCGCTTGCCAAATTATCGTATAAGTTGAGGTATTGAGTATAATTCTTCTCCGCATTGGAGTAGAGAGCCATATACATGTCCTCATACTTAGTTGCATTTAGATAGAGCTCCTCATACTTGGTTGCATTCGATTCCGCTGATTGCAGCGATGATTTATACATTTGCACGGTTGAAGCCAGGGATGAAGCCTTTGAAGCAGCGGTGGAGTATTGATAGAAGCCCACTATGGCGGCCACTAGCAAGACTATTGCCAGCACCGCCAGACCTACTATTTTCGCATCCATGCAATTCTTTGATTTGTAATTAATATAGGAATTTCTCAGATTTTATTGCAATTCTCTACCTAATTATGAGGCTTTAACTTATCGGGGGTTAAGGGGGCGAAAGTCTCCTTCTCTGAGGGAGCGTATAGTGAGTTTCCTGGAGGAAGCAGGAAATCATCACCGCGAGGTGGGGATGCCCGTCCGTGAGGGCGGGTAGTTCACTGGGGTCCTAAATATTTATTAAGTATTNAGTTTCCGATATCGACTAATTATGCATCGTGGAAAACATGGGGATTGGCCTGCATCTCCGGAAATAGAGAAACTAATAAATGACACAATGAACCACGNGGATACAGCGGCCGATCTAGGATGCGGGGTAGGGCGATTCTGCGACGCTCTTTTGCGTCACGCCAATAAAGTTTACTGCATAGATAGGGATCCCCAATCCATAGAGGTAGCTAAGAGCCGCATTAACGGTAATGCCATTTTCCTGATCGAGGACGCTGAACACACCTCAATTAAGAACGGCGAAGTGGATTTTCTATTAATGGTTAATTCATTTCATGATATGGAGAATAAGGATGGCGTGGCCAAGGAAATTCATAGAGTGCTCAAGAATGGGGGGCTCGCGCTTATAATTGAGTTCAAGCCAGGATTAACTGGATTTGGTCCGCCTCCATGGTTAAGGATGAGGCCCGAGGAAGTTAGGGAAATCTTTTCAAGGAATGGCATGACTAATGTCTGGATCAAGGGAATCGACTCGCATAATGCCTTATTATTCAGAAAGTAATTGTGGATTTCCTTTATGTAAGCAACATTTAAATCGCTTGAGTGAATCGCTGTGGTTAGGATGAAGGCATTTACTTGTATTGTATGTGGATCTCGGAGGGCCGCTGCTATAATAAATGGAAATACATACTGCTACAGTTGTGCGACTAAGGTTATATTAATACATAATGTTAAGTTCCTGAGATCGCTCAAGAATGAGAAGCTAATACCTAGCCAGCTTCAGCTGCCGGAGGTGTGAAGCATGAGGAGACAGGGACTCATTTTATTTATGATGATTGCAGCTCTATCAGTAGCCGTTACAGCGATCGCTCAGAGCGTGTCATGCAGCATAACCACTAGTCAAGTTAATTATACCCTGGTGGTTCCCATCAATTCCTCGCTTATACTATATGGACCCAATCAACGCGCTGTGAATTGCGATCATCTTAATATAACCTTGAATGAGTGGGGCAATGTAATAATAATTGCACGAAAGGCAAGCAACATGCACATTGAGTTACCGAGCAATTATTATCCGTATTGCTACCCAAATAATGCTAGCCTAATCGCCGGCAACTATTTGGAAATGGGCAATTGGAAGGAAGTCGTATGCACCATTCAGGACTATTCCTCGCTGGATATATATAAATTATCCCTTGGGATAGAAATTGGAGCGCTCCTCATGCTAATATCATTCCTAGCTATCTTCCTCCTACAAGGTACTCGGCGAGCCTCGTGAATGCCCGGGACCTATGCGAGTAAATCGACTTCTCCTCAATATTCATCTCGGCAAAGGTCGAATCAACGCCAAGCGGGGCAAAGATAGGATCGAATCCAAATCCATGAGAGCCACGAGGCTCATTAACGATATTGCCAACCACTTCTCCCCTGAAGAGCTTTGGTTTCCCACCCATGCATACACCAACGACTGACCTAAATACTGCTCGCCTGGACGTGGTGGATTCAAGCAATTGAAGAATCCCATGCAGTCCAATAGTTGCATAAACATAGGCCGAGTATGGTCCTGGAAAGCCATGTAATGAATCTATGAAGAGACCATCATCCTCAACCACAATCAGATCCCCATAATCACATAATTGATTCAATGCATAAGTCACTATTTCCTCCAATTCATTGCTCTGTATCTCGACCTTATGTAGATTCGTCGACTGATAAACGCCGATACCCCACCTAGATAATATATGTGCTGCCTCCTCAATCTTACCCTTATTACCGGTTACAAATAATATATTCATGCTGGAGCTAGATTAGATTTATTGGATTAAATTTATTGCTTCTCCACGTGTTCTGCTCCGCTATACTCAAGAACCTTCTTAAGCAGCTCCGCCTCAGGCGGTACCCCCACGAACTCCACATTACCTATTTCCTGATCCGCGGCGCGAAGAGCCACGGTAGGCACAGCGCTTACGGAGTACGCGTCAGCTATGTCTGGAGCTTCGTATGCTTCCACATTCATTGCAATAACCTTGCCTCCACTATCATGCGCAAACATATTAGCTAAGAGAACGGCGTAGGGGCAGTAAGGACAGGATGGAGTAACCACCGTTATGACCTCAACGTGCTTAGCATTGGATTCATTTAGTTTGCTCAGCGTCTCCTTGGTTCTCTGCCTAAGCCCAGTCTTGCCCGTGGATAACCTAGTTATGGTTTCTATGAATGCTCTCACCTCCTCGCCCAGAGGCGCGCCGATGTACCTTATGGAACCGCCATCCATTAATATGGCGGGAACCCTGTTGCTTGTTAACCCAAACTTCTCGAACGCAGCCTTATCCTCATCATAGTTATGCTTATTCACTATTAATTTGCCTGACGGCGATAACTCCANCAACAAGTCCAGTAACTCCTGTGTTGGTGTGCACCAATTAGTTTCGCGCTCTTTACAAGTGGCGCTTGTGAAGAATTCAATGGTTACTGGGTNAATCATTTGGGATAAAATCTCCTTAATGGTGGCCTTAGTATCCTCATCCACCTCTATATGTACCTCCTCTGCAGATGGAGGCGTAATTGGCGTTGCCGACATAGTAAAATATGCATGACTCTGAAGGTTTAAAAACCTTACGTGTCTATGAATTTTTTCTCCTTCTTGCTCCCCGTTTCTTGCCGCGGGACCTCTTGCCTCTCTTGCTTCTCCTCTTCCTTCTCTTGATGACTGGCTTCTTGGATTCCTTAATCAAGGACTCCAGATCTATATTCAGCATGGATGATACTCTATCCGTCAAGACCTTGATGAAGTCATCATCCATGAATGACTTATCTATTGTAACCACGCTGACCACGGAATCACCGAGGCTCGAGAATTCGAGACCCGTCTTCTCCTTTAGCTTCTTAGCCAGCATGGATGCACTGGTCTCCTTCTCCACCTTTATCCTAATAATAACGGCATTCCCATCAACCTGAACCTCTGGGCTCAGTGATGAATTAATCGACAAGCCCCATCACATATTAGGGGTTAAGCCCAGATTTTTAAATCATTTTTTCCCTCATCCCACAAACAACGCTGAAGCCCTTCAACTGACCTCCTCCCCACCCTAAAGGGCGAGGCTTTCCGCTTTCTGTAAATCGATCCATTCTTCACAATAAAGAGTCCGTTATTTCTTAATTACCTAATGTCCACATCATGACCCACGCTGCCCAGGAAGAGGCTTAAGTCGCGTTCGCTCGGCAGATTCTCCTCATCGCCTCTAACCATGACAACCATTGCGGCCGCCGCCGATGCCCTCAGCATTGACTCCTTGAGCCCCATGCCCTTTAACATGGATGATAGGAAAACGCCCACATACGCATCCCCAGCACCTATGGGGTCCTCCACCGGTACATGGAATGCATCCACCTCGCTGACTTCGTTTTCCCACCTGGCTATTGAACCCCTAATGCCTCTCTTGATTATTACCTTACTTATCCCAAAAACCTTCTCAGCCTCCTTAAGCATGGAGCTAATCTCCCTCTGTCCAAGCATCATCATGGCTTCCTCCTCATCCATGAAAACCACATCCACATTACTCATTGCCTCCTTCATTACCTTAATGGCTTCCCCCATATCACGCCAAAGCTTTCGTCTAATGTTTAAATCGAATGATACTAATGCTCCGCCTTTCTTGGCTTCCCTCATCGCCCTTAATGCGGCCAATCGAGCCGATTCACTTATCGCCAGAGTTATGCCTGTGGTATGAAATACTCGAGCATTTCTGATATAGTCATAATCCATATCATTCTCGGAAATAAATGAGGCGGCGGAGCCATGCCTATAATAAGCAACATCACTGACTCCAGGTATGGGGTAACTCCTTTGAACGAAGTACACACCTGTGGGGTGCTCATCATCAAGCAATATGCGGGACACATCAACGCCCTCCCCCCTTAACCAATTAAGCACGTAATGCCCGAACTCATCATTGCCTAGCTTAGTTACTAAGCCGCTGCGAAGACCGAGCCTAGCCGCCGCCACGCATACATTAGCCTCTGACCCCGTTGAGTGCTTCTCGAAGTACGTGACGTAACGAAGGGGGCCCTTGGTGACGGCATTGAATTGAACCAATGGTTCCCCCATTGCCACGATATCCAGCATATATTAGGGCATTCATGCCTCGTTTTAAGGCTTCCCGCTTAGGTCATTGATTGAATTGCCTTCACGAGTTTACTTCTGCTCTCCGCTAGGTACTCAATGCTGGGTGATAATAAGTCACGAATGTCGCCCACGCCCATCACCACCATGGCTAACCTATCCACTCCCATGCCGAACGCCAGTACAGTGGACTCCCGTATGCCAAGCGGCGCAAGCACCTCTGGCCTGAAAATCCCTGTTCCCCCCACCTCTATCCACCCCAGCCTATCGTGAAGCATATATATCTCGGCGCTGGGGCTAGTGAATGGGAAATAGGAGGGCCTAAACATGACTCGCTTCATGCCGAGTCTCCTGGCGAATTCCTCGTGAAACCCAAGGAGATGCTTAAACGTGAGTCCCCTGCCGACTATTATGCCGTCAGCTTGATGAAATTCCATTGAGTGCTTTGCATCAAGCACTTCAGGCCTGAAAACCCTATCAATTGTGAATGATCTATACTCGCCATCTCCACGCGACGCCAGTGTTCGCACGCTGACTGCTGTGGCCTGGGAACGCAGAATTAGGGAGAGCGCCTTCTCTGCATTCCATTTATATCTCCAACCCATTGAGCCGGTGCCGCCGCCGTTTTCATGAACTGATGCAACCCCATCAATTAAGTGCTTCGGCACATTGCGTTGGCTGGGCGCGGAGACGAAGAACGTGTCATGTATTTCCCTGGCGGGGTGATCCTGGGCCTGAAATAAGGCATCGAAGTTCCAGAACTCCAACTCAATATATGGTCCATAGGTTTCCTGGAACCCCATGGATTCATATATCTCCTTCAGGAAATCAATGAATTCACTATAGAAGTGCCGCCCAATTGATTGCAGTATGGGCACCGGCACCGATGGGTCGAATTCCTTCAATTCCAGGTTTCTCCACTCACCGCTTCTAATTAATTCGGAGGTGAGGGACGTGACTAGGCGAGCCGGCTTAATTACGCCATTGCGGAGGAGTCCCGGCAATGATTGGTCTGGCTTAATCAATATAATGGATTGCTCCCGCCGCCTAACTAATCCCCGCTTAAGTAATTGGGCTAGGCTCTTCTCATCAATGGAGCCCCCGCGGCTAATGGTGATTAATGATTCCTTAACTGGATCCCTCTCCTCAATCCTATTAAGCATTATGGTTCCGCCCTGGAACCTTATAGCGCCGAGCTTAGCGGCGTTGTTAATCGCTATCTTGGCTTCCTCAATGGTTAACTCCACTCCAAACTCCTGGGCAAGGCTCGGCAAGTCGCTTGGCTTAGGCGTGCAGTTGCATTTCTTCAGTAACTGAATTAGTCTTGCCTCGGGCGAGCCGAGCAGCATGTAGCGATTCCCCTCCTCGGTTAAGTCGTAACTAGCCACTGTTCTCTTCTCGGTGGTGATGAATCCCTTGGCAGCCAGTTCCATTATAGTTCTCATTAATGAATTCGAATCGATTCCAATTATTCGCGACACTTCATCAATGCTCACTGCCCCATTAGCCACTATATTCAATACCTTATACGCTAATTCGGATACCCTTACTTCGCCCACGCGCCCTAACCCCTATCACTGCTTTAATGTATTTCCGGCGAGGCCATTAATGAACCAATCCCTAATTATGTTGAGCCTCTCCACTCTATGCGATGGTTTCCCAGTTCTACTTAAGTCATGGTTCTCCCCCGGGAAAAGCACTAGGCGAGCCTTCTTTCCATTATACTTCAATGCAGTATAGAACTGCAGAGCCTCCCCCACGTAGCACCTATAATCCTCAAGGGAGTGAATAATCATTACTGGAGTCTCAACATATTTTACGTGAATTACGGGGGACTTCTCGATGAACTTATCTCGATTACTCCATGGATCAGCGTCCAAGTTTCCCCCCACGTGGTCATTCCCGAAGAAGAACCCTATATCGCTGGTCCCAAAGAAGTGAAGCCAATTACTTATGGATCTCTCGCTCACTGCAGCCCTGAATGCCCTCGTGTGAGTAATTATCCAATTAACCATGAATCCACCATATGAGCCCCCTATTACCCCTACCCTGGATGAATCCACTGGGAACCTGGAGATGATGTGGCTTAATCCCTCCATTATATCCAAGTAATCCCGCTCCCCATAGTGCCCCCGTATATCGGCGAAGTCCTCACTATAGCCGGCGCTCCCCCGTGGATTCATGTAAATAACCATGAAGTCCCCCGAGAGAACGTGGAACTCAAACATGAAGGCATTTCCATACATTGTCTTCGGGCCCCCATGGATCTCCACTATTGCCGGCAATTTACCCGTTGATTGCTGAGAGAGAACCCAAGCATCCAGGGAAACGCCATCGCTGGCAGTAAATCTAATATGCGTGGGATTCGCCAATTGAAGNGATGAAACCACGCCATCATTAAACGATGTAATGCGCCTAACGCTGTTTCCCTCCCTCATGAATAGCTCGGCCGGCGATGCGGCATTCATGGCAGTGAACACCAATGAGCCGCCGCGGGAAGAGAAGCTCTCAATGCTCCACTCGCCCTCGGTTACTCGCCTTAATTGCCCCGTGGCTAAGTCGAATCCATATAGATTAACTGATCCGGCCTCATTCACTGGAAATATGGCTAATGAGCCATCGAGCTCCACCTTAACGTCGGGAGGAGAGCCCCTCATATCGCTGTTGAGGCTATTGCCGACCTCCAGCGGAAAGTCGCCCAGCAAATCCTTAATCGATCCATCTAATCCAATGCGCAGCAATCTATTATGAGTAACGGTTCCCCTGTGCAGGTCATGGCCTATAGCTAATAATCCATCCCCGCTGGGCAGCCAAGCCAGCGACGACACGCTTAGGGCCCCGCTTTTTATGGTTTCCATGCCGGAGCCACTCAACACGCGAATCTCGGTCTCGAATGGCCTTAACTCATTGCTGGACACGGCCATAGCTATATTATTCAATACATCAAACGCCACAACATTAAAGTCCCCACTGGTTAATTGCTGCGCATCGCCTGTCTCGGCGTCAACCCTAAATAAGTGAGTGTATACGCCATACGTGTAGCCCCGCCCATTGAACCAAATAGGTATCCTATCTATTATCTTCACGTCATCATCTATTTTGCCCACGGGGGCCAGGAAGTATATGAATCTGCCATCCCTGGACCACTGAATGCTTGAAATACCCTCCCTCTTCACTAGGGCCCGGGGCTCGCCGTTGAAGTCGCTCAACATTAATTGAACCCACTTATCCTCGGGCCTTGCCCCTCTTCGCGAGAGGAATGCTAGCCTAGAGCCATCTGGGGACCAAGCCGGGCTGAGTCGGAGCCGCTTCTGGTGAATTGCCATGTTCTAGACCCATCGCTGAGCCAAATATTGCTGACGTACTCATTCTCCTTGGGCTCCGTGACCGTGAATGCCGTTAATCTACCATTAGTCCTCGCCTGGTGAATCAATTTAAACAAGTATAGATCACTTGGTTGAGACTTCCTCATGTATTGAAGCCGCCTTATAAATGGTTTAAAGCGTTGCCCCTATATTCATTATTATCACTGCAAAATGCTTAAAACACTTATGTAGAGGCTAGATCTATGCAGCAAATAAGGGGTATTCAAGGCTATAAGACGGTGAGCGAGGTCAAGGGGCCCTTAATAGTAATCAGGCGAACCAGGAATGTAGCTTATGGAGAAATTGGGGAGGTCGAGGGACCCGATGGGGAACCAAGGCTAGTGCAGGTAGTGGAGGTGGGGCCTGACTATGCAATAGCGCAAGTGCTCACGGGCACCCTGGGGCTGCCGGCCCTTGGATCCACGGTTAGGTTTAGGGGCAAGACATTCGACGTCAGGGTCAGCGAGGACCTGCTGGGTAGGGTACTTAATGGGAGGGGGGAGCCCAGGGATGGATTACCCATGCCTCCTCCGGAGGAGTTCCTGGACGTGAATGGGGAGCCGCTGAATCCATATGCTAGGGATTACCCGGAGGAACCCATAGAGACAGGGATAAGCGCTATAGATGGTCTTTACACAATGGTTAGGGGACAGAAACTACCCATATTCAGCGGGACCGGCCTCCCCCATAACATGATGGCGGCGCAAGCCGCGAGGCAGGCAACTGTTAGGGGAGCTGAGTCGGAGTTCGCCATAGTCTTCGCAGCGGTTGGGTTAAAGACCGAGGAGGCGCTTTTCTTCCTGGATGAGTTTAGGCGGACCGGGGCATTGAGGAGGCTAGTCATGGTTCTTAACTTGGCCAGCGACCCCGTTGCCGAGAGGATATTAACGCCGAGAATAGCATTAACTATAGCCGAGTACTTGGCTTGGTGGCGTGATTACCATGTCCTCGTCATATTGACTGACTTAACTAATTACGCGGAGGCGCTTAGGGAGCTCTCATCATCAAAAGGCGAATTACCGGGCAGGAGNGGGTACCCGGGCTATATGTATACTGATCTAGCCTCGATTTATGAGAGGGCTGGGAGGGCCCATGGCAGGAAGGGAAGCGTGACTCAATTCCCGATATTAACCATGCCTCACGATGATATAACTCACCCGATACCCGATTTATCCGGCTACATAACTGAGGGCCAACTGGTTCTCTCCAGATCCATGTGGGGCAGAGGCATTTATCCGCCCTTCGATGTCTTGATGAGTCTCTCCAGGTTGATGAAGGATGCGATAGGCGAGGGAAAAACTAGGGAGGATCATAAGTACGTGGCTAATCAATTAATATCAGCATATGCTAGGGCATCCGATATAAGGAATCTAGCGATACTTGTGGGCGAGAATAACTTGAGTTGGAGGGAGAGGAGGTATCTTAGATTCGCGGTTGAGTTCGAGAAGAAATTCATTGCTCAGGGCTACTATGAGAGGAGGAGCTTCGAGAACACGCTTGACATAGCTTGGGACGCGTTAAGCATATTGCCTGAGGATGAGCTGACAAATGTGCCGAGCGAGGTATCTAGGAGGTACTACAAGTCGCCCATATTCGAATCGGTAAAGGATGAGGGGGNAAAAACAAGGGAAAGCCAGCCTAAGGCTTGATGCTCATATATACGTTTAAGATGAACCACAACGTTAAAAAGCCGTAAATCGACTTACTTATCCTATGCCTAAAACGAAGAGCAAGGAGAAAATGGTACTTATATCCGTGCATCTCCCCAAGCAAATTCTGGAGGAACTTGATGAGTTAGTAAAGAGAGGAATATTCCCAAGTCGTTCTGAAGCCATACGCATAGCGATAAGGGACTTAATGATGCATGAAGGCGCCCGCAACAAGCAATCGGAGGAAACAATGCTGATCACAGGCAGATGATTTGGGAATAATTCATTTGCCTAAAAATCAAGCTGCTTTTTGATGCAGCAATCCTTTATGCCGATCACTGGGCTTGGGATAATAATGATTTGAATAATTCCACGGCGANTTGATTATCCACGCCGACGTGGTTCAGCATGGTTATGTATAGGTTAAATGGGAGGGAGCCCGCCAGTATTGTTCTAACTAGGAAGTACTTGCCCGACTCATTGCCGCATGTCTGGATGGCGTACATGGCCTCCAGCGTTGTGAAGGCAGCCCATATGCCTGGATCAACGTTGAACCGCGAGAAGATGGACATAACGGAGTCTATGTATCCCTCAATGCTTGGATTGCCGGCCAATGCCTTGCTCATTTCCTGGATCTTAATGAATTTAGGCGCCAATTCATCTATTGAGCCCGATAATTCGGGCACAAGCATCTTTAGGGCTGCAATGGCATTATTGGTTATTGTGCTTAGGTTTTTCTCTATGCACTCCGTGGGCTTTATGCTTAGAGCCATGTTTATTAATCCAGCCGTGTTCCTCACTAGTGACTTGACCTGCTCATCCATGAAGTAATGATGGGGCCGTGCATTAATAAGCATTGCCTAAACCGTTGCTGAGCCTTAATGATTCTGCCCGACAGTGTTTTAAGCTGAACTAACCTTGACTAATCATGGATGAGGAGGCCGTGCGGAAGTATAAGGACTCGGGCAGGGCATTGAGGGCAGCATTGAGGAGAGCAGTTGATGCCGCTCATCCAGGCATGAAGGTAATAGAGCTATGTAACCTAGTTGAGGAAACGGTTAAGGAGTATGGCGCGGAACCCGCGTTTCCAACCAATATTGGAATCAATGAGGTGGCTGCCCATTACACGGCATTGATTGGAGATGAATTAACGATACCCAGCAATTCCATTGTGAAAATAGATGCGGGGGCCCACATAGATGGATATATAACCGACGCCGCGGTCACGGTTTACTTCAATGACGCGTTCTCAATGATGGCGAGGGCAGCCAAGGCGGCTCTAGGCAATGCCATTGATAACTTCAAGCCGGGAACACAAATGGGTAGGGTGGGGGCCATAATTGAGAAAACCATTAGGAGCTACGGTTATAGGCCAATAGAGAACTTAACTGGCCACCTGATTAGGAGGTATCTGCTTCATGCTGGGGTCTCCGTCCCCAACATAGAGGCGGAGACTGGGGAGAAGGTGATGCCGGGGGAGACGTATGCGATAGAGCCATTCGTTACCAATGGGAAGGGGCACGTCGTGGATGGGAAAACGATCACCATATATAGAGTTGAGCGCGTGGCTGTGAAGAAGTTGGGGAAGGAATTAGAGGAGGCAGCTGAACTAATTTACTCAAGGTTTAACTCGCTGCCGTTCACGCCGCGGTGGTTGCAGGGAGACTTCCGGGACTCCACTATGCCCATAATAAATCAATTAATGAGGCGGGGAGTGCTTTATGGTTACGCCACCCTCATTGAGGGCGGGAAGGGATATGTTGCTCAGTTTGAGGATACTGTTTTAGTGACTGGAGATGGGGCGGAGCCCCTCGTGGGCACCATTGACTTAGCCCAATAATCTATGTGGGGCCCGGAGGNATTAGATTAATCGCCTACCATTTATTTTCTTGTGTTGCCAGGAATATCTCCTGAGCTTCTTTGACTTGCCCCAGCCACAAGCTGCGCAAACGCCCTTAACTACATTATAGGAGTGGCGACCACAGCGGGGGCAAGTTATGTGGCTTTTGCCCCTATTCATTCTTCCAAATGTGGGTGTGCCTGTACCCATGCCTAATCACCTATAGTGGGGACACGAATAAAACCGTATCCCCCCTTATCATTACGAGGCCCCTCTTCACTGAGGTCTTTGGATCAATTATTTCCTCGGAGTCCTCTAGGAGGAGGTTCATGTGTTGATCAAAGCTCTTGAGGACGCCCCTCACGGTTGTGCCGTCCCTTAACTTCACCATAACTATCTTGCCCGCCATTTCGTTTAGTTCCGATTGAATCATCCCTAGACACCTACTTGCCATATCTGACGCTTCGCCTACGATAATCAATTTAAAAGCTTTGCTATGATGAGGAAAGCATGAAGTTAACGGAACTGGGCGAGGACGGATTACTGAAACTAATACGGGGAATGAGCGGCATAACCGATAATGACGTATCCTACATAAGGCTTGGCGAATCCCTCCTATTGCTTAAGATAGATGGAGGCGCATTCTCCAGGACTAAAATGAAGTTCATGACGTATTACGACGTGGGGTGGAGAACAACCGTGGGCGCCCTCAGCGATATCTACGTGAAGCTCGGTAAACCCATTGCCCTAGTATCATCAATAACCGCGAGAAGAAGCCTTGAAGTAAATGATGTTATGAGCGTGGCGAGGGGGATAATGGATGCTGGGAACCGTTACGGCGCCCCATTGATTGGGGGCGACTTGAATGAGGGGGATGACGACGTGATAGATATAGCTGTTCTAGGCATAGCGGAGAGAGAGATTGGGAGACAACCGAGGCCAGGCGATTCACTTGTAACGATTCCGCTCTTTGGCTTTAATGGCCTCGGCTTCAAGTTATGGGATACAGCCCATGAGGACCCCACGGTGAGGAGGGGGATTAACATGCTTAAGCGGCCGGAGCTACCCATGAATGTGTATGACTCAGTGGGGAGACTGGGGACATGCATAACGGCATCAATAGACTCCAGCGATGGGCTGGGGAGGGCGCTTCACATAATGGGCGAGAAGAGCAGGATAATAATTACTCAATTACCGGCGCCCCAGGAAGTGATTGAGGCAGCAAATAGATTCGGCACCTCAATAGAGGAATTAGTCTTCAATGCGGGCGAGGAGTACTTGCCCATATTCTCGGTGAGCCATGATTGCGTAGATGAGTTCCTGAGGCTCGGCATGATTGAGTTCGCCAAGGTAGAGGAAGGAAGGGGAGTGCAGTACAATGGAGGGGAACTAATGTATAAGGGCTGGGAATACTTCGTGAACTAAAGAGTTGTAGCGGTTTGATTTTTTCATAGAATGTTATTGCTCTGGGGCGGGGGCTGCGATGCCTGCACCGGCAGTATTGGCGGGAGGCCTAATTCCCTGGATATAAGCGCTAACTCAAGCATTGCGTACTGCATGGCTAATGCCTGCACTTGATTGGGCTTGCCGGACCGTAAC
>LOBW01000041.1 GCA_001516585.1 Thermocladium sp. ECH_B | reverse complement strand
AGCTCGGGAATGGCCTATTCATAAAGATAGGCAGCATGAGAGACCTCGATAGGGCTTTACTAATGGATAAAATGATGATAAAGTGAGCTACCCCGCCCTTAAGGGGCTTCCCCGCCCCGCCTGCATCACCACGGGTAGTGGGCGGTCCAATTAGGCCTTTAACGCCCTCAACGTTCATCGATCGGCGTACGCCCTAAACCCCACGATGGGCATCAGAAAAACAAAAACCAAATATTTGTATCCCCCCTCATCCCCGCCATAAATTGCGAGGCTTCCCCCATGCTAATCCATTTAACCCCAGCATCTACTTTTTCTACTTTTTTCCCAGGTCTACTTTTTCTACTTATCTACTTTTTTCTTTCCGCTCCTCAGGCCTACTTTTTCTACTTATCTACTTTTCCCTTTCTAGTTCCCAGGTCTACTTTTTCTACTTATCTACTTTTTCTACTTTATTCCAGAAATCTACTTCCCCACAGGAGTATGTGGAGCCTTATGTGGGCCTTATGAGGAGCCACTCCAAAAGTAGAAAAAAGTAGAAAAAGTAGAAAAAAGCGCAAACTCATGATAAGTAGAAAAAAGTAGAAAAAAGTAGAAAAAGTAGATCAGGCGCAAATTCATGATAAGTAGAAAAAAGTAGAAAAAAGTAGGGAAAGTAGATCGGGCGCACGTGCCCGCGGCACGCGTTTTTTTCTACTTTTTTCTACTTTTTTCTACTTCATGTAGCTCTGCGCAAAAATTCGCGTGGGGAAGCGCGGGCTTACTATAGTAAGCAGTCCCCCCCAGTCCCCACGTTAAAGTAGAAAAAAGTAGAAAAGTAGAAAAAGTAGACCTGGCGCCAGCCCACGTTAAGCGGGGGAAAAAGTAGGAAAAAGATTTTAACGATGCTTAACGAATCTGATTGGGGAGCGGTTATTGTTGATGTTGAGCGCCGGGAAGCAATCGCTACATGCATTGTGAAACATGTGGATGAGGATCGCGATTAATCCCTAGCTAGCGAAGCCAATTAAGACTCCGAGTTAGGAAACTAACCGCGCTCATCCTACCCATTATCGACATCTCAGTTAACAAGTACACTAATTCCCCGCACTTCCGCATTTTTTTAAGAAATAATTCAGTTAATTAAGTAATTCACTAATTCTCCGCACTTCCGCATTTTTTAACAGAGGTTTCATGTATAAGTGTTAATTGATTAAGGAAAATTATTGGTATAGCTATTTCTGTGCTCTGCCCCCGCCGCGCCTCATCACCCACATTATTCCTCTTAGGGAACCCCGGTGGAGTAATACTGCGTCCACTTAATATCCACAGTACCCGCATCAGATTTAATTAAAATTAGCTAATATGAATGCACTCTGGCTCCCCTCAAGTACCATAGACTCCGAAAAATCCACGGTCACGGGTATTACCGTTTGCATCACGCGTGGACCAGAAATAACCGGTGTAACGACTCTGCTCCAGCTCCTTCCCCAGCGCGTAATGTCTTGCCCAGTGCCTCCTTCAGTATGTTATATTTACTTTCTTTACTGGGCCTTCCCCACACGCATCGAGGGATATTCATGAATACTCCCGTTCATTGTTCTCTGTATTTATGCCGCTCAAAATACGCTTATATCCCTTCTTTGGATTCAGAATCAATGGGCTTGGGAATGCCCTGGCTAATCATCCAGGCGAAGAACTTATGCAAAGCAAACCCCCCACCAAGCGCCTGCCCAGCAATCTCCCTATGCAGCCTCTGCCAAGGGGTATTAGCCTCCTAGCCCAAATTAGTTAACAGGTGAATTGCCTAATATTGGTAACCAATGCCCCGGGCTGGTGGGTAATGCCCGGCCTCGAGCCTTAAGGTTATGAGTTGGCTTCATCTCCTTACCGATATGGGCCGCGCCATGCCCAGGGCCTAGGCCATCTACTAGCTAGGAGTGGCTCCGATTATGTGCACGCTCGGCAAGCATCGAAGTAGAGCGGCCTCAACGCTCGGCTCGCATACGGAGCTGTTCAGGTAGGCGTAACTTGGTTACTGACCTTAGGGCCAATAGGCCGTGAAGGATGACCCCCTCCCCACCATGAATGGCTAGGTTTGCCGTTGATCACCATTATTTTGCCTTTATGCCACCAGATCAACAAAGGAATAAATGATTATTATCAATGGCTTGTTTTGGTTGCATAATTGGTTCCAGGCGGAAAATAATAATATGAATATATATTTCTTAATGAATGGAAACATTTTTAATTATTCTCTTGCTTCAGAACAATACAATTGGGAATGTAATTGTGGATCATTTGGATGTTCTACATGTAGCGCATCTGCAACACCACCAATGCCACCCGGAATAGTTTTTTGTCCTCTTAAAGAAGAAGAATGTGAACCTTTATTCGCACAATCATACATAAATGCATATAATACAGCGTTTAATCAACCTGTAAATTATCAAGTAGCTTTGTATAATTATCAGTATTTTAATCCTGGCAATATAAGTAATAATTTTATAAATGGAACTTTTGGATCTAGAGAACAATATAATAGTCTTTCGCAATCTATTACTATACATCACTTACAGGATATTGAAAGTGTATATAATGGAAACCCTTATTTGTTCATTTCAGCAGGCTCTGGAGGAGGATCTGGATTTATGTATTTGGATTGGGTTATAGTAACTTATGGAGTTCCTTATGTTGTAGATGCATCTTAAAAAATATTAAAAAATTAGCTGGAAGGATTATATATTTGATTTGGGACATAAAAGTTGCTAAGAGCTGTACCAAGAACATCACCATTTACTCCATATGGAATTATGGTTCCATTGGGTAGTACCAATACATATCTTCCAGCAAATGATCCGTAGTGTCCATATAGCATTGTTTGATATACTACTGTTCCTGTTGTGTTTGTCCATTGGAATACTGGCGAATTTCCTGGTATGCTTGCTACTGTTACTTTTGGCATGTTTATTGCTGCCATGAACTGATAAGGATTTTTGGTAAGAAATCCCGCAAAATCTGCTGGATTTATTTTATTTGCTTCTATTACATAATATGGTTGTCCATTTATTGTTACTTGTTGAACTGGTACTTGACCTTTAATTACATAGAAATCCTGTAAGTTTACATATGGTTGATTATTCACTGGATCAGTTTGTCCAACAAATTGATTATTCAATTGACCTATTTGGTTATGGTTTTGAATTATTGTACCTGCATATTGTCCATCCCATATTGTATTATGTATTGTAGTTCCATTATTTAATATTAAATCACCTATAGGATCAGTATTCCCATTATAATTTATCGTATTCTGTGGCACAAATGCTTCATATCCATTGGGTGAACCCATGTACTGCGCTGGCGCCTCATGCGCATTGTGCAGCATGAGGAAGGCAACAACGGCGAGGGCAATAACGACGCCAACACCGNTTACCAAGTACCAACCCAGCTTCACTCCACACCCCCGAAAAACCCACTCACATTAGCCTTTAAGTTTTGCCACTGGGTTTATGAGGTATGTTTAGTTTAGGCTAAGCCTACCCATCATCCCGCTCCCAGCGTGATCGCTATAGTGAGCAATAGCCAAGAGCATTGCGAGTAAAGAGCCCCATACCGCCCCTTCATGAATGGCTCCAATGAATGGGACAATCAGTANAGCGCCCCATACCGTACACGGCGCCCGTGTTGGGAAGCAGTTGATTGCTCAAGTCCTCAATTCCTCAATTGGCGTCATTAGGCGATTGCTAATGTCCTCCTCCATGCCCATAATCCCCCCAATCAAACGCCCCGCTCACTAAGCGCCTCACTGAGCCTCTAGCGGAGGCGTGCAATCATCCCAAGCCACATGCCCATCCCCACAACCCTAATCATCCTGAGCGCCGGCCATAATCGCTCCGCGTTGCATGTAGCAGTTACTTGATTCCTTGATCTGGTTATCCTTGCCCCGGGGGGCCTCAGTGATTGGCTCACATAAGCTTCATTGTTAAGGTTCCTCTGCCTCCCCCTTGCCAAGCTTAACTAGGTAGGGCTTTTAATGGCCTTCAAGCAATTGTGCTTTTAGATTGGTTGCGCGCCTAGCGGTTAGCGCCTGGGCTCTGGTTAGCGGTACATGGTGGTTCATGTTGTTCATGGTTGGGGGAATTAGATTAGGAGGCCTATTCTTTTTGGTGCGGGGGTGGGGCTTGANCCCACGCAGGCCTACGCCAATGGATCTCTATACTCGAGCCTTTATATTCATAGCCTTGTCGATAGACTCATGAATGCATAATAAGTACTTTACCATTATTGGATCGCAGGATGCTGTTTATGGTTTCCATAACGTTAAATAGCCATCCTTCACTAAAAAAGTTTTGATTTACTGTAAAGGGCGAGTTTACCGTTTCACTTTATGAGGACGCAAATGATGAAAGTAATATTGGTTCCTCGTTTTAGCGATAATGATATATAGGGACTCCCCGCTTATTACCTCGTGAAGTTGCCCTTATTCGTTGATTGCGTGGAATCGGGGGATACAATTGCGTGTCCAGGCGATACTGGTTACAGCACTATTCCCCTCTTTGGGAAGACCGTGAGGCTAAGGAAGGATTCACAGCCAATTCAATTAATGGGGTGCCTAGATGAATTAAGCAACTTATCGCATGGATTCAGGTTACAGGGCGATGCCCTCGTGGCCCGCGTATCCTCGATCGTGGTGGGTCTAGCCGTTCAATTAAATGCGTACATGGTGCAGGGAAGCGATGAGCGGTTGGGGAAAGTGATTACCGTTGAGAAGGCGCTGGAGTCCCTTGTGGCCGAGAATTGCAGAGGAAGAGAGGCGAGGCTGGGGTGGATAATGCCGACGACGCAGCGAGGAGTCGCCGTGGATTCCCTTAGAGTCAAGTTAAGGCAATGCGGTAGGATCGCCTCAAGCATGGTGGAGGAGTACGGCGAGAAGGCCGCTAACGTAATGATGATACTTAATCAAGCGGATAAAATAGCCGCGCAACTCCTTTACTGCATGGGGGAGGGCAAGGTATTTAAGACAGTGGATGACTTAACGGCTCAACTTCTTAGGGAGGCATTATAGGTGGAATGCATTGGATTGGTGGCTCGAGTTAATTCTAGGCATTCTCCTAGTAATGATTGGCTCCTACCTCTTCACTGAGGGAGCGGAGGGAATTGGGTCCCGCTTCTCGTTGTCCTCATCATTCCTGGGCTCAGTCGTGAGTCCCCTCTTCACTTCAATGCCTGAAGCCATTGTTATAATAGTGTCCCTGTACCAGGGCGCTCGAGACGTGGGGATCGGCACGGTCTTTGGGGAACCATTCATGGTATCCACCATATCGTACTCCTTGGTGGCGATACCGCTTTTCCTGGCTCGCCGAGCCTCGTTAAGCGTTCAGCGGCGCCTCATTATTCCATACCTACTAGTTATTGGGGCTTACCCATTCTCGTTACTGGCCTCCCTGGGTTTACATTGGCTCGGCGCCTCAATTCTATTGGCGGCATATGTGGCTTTCATCGCATTGATGAGGGGTAACCCAATGGAGCCGGGGGAGTATGGCGGCCACGCCTCATTTCTCCCGAAGCTAGTTGCGTCCCTTGTCTTGATTCCCATTGGTTCCCATGTATTGGTCAATGGCGTTGAGTCAGCTGCATCAGTTCTTGGATTAGGGGAATTAGCGCTATCCCTGGTCCTGGTTCCCATAGCGACCGCCTTGCCGGAAACAATGAGTTCAATGATTTGGGCATATAAGGGTCAAGACACCCTAGCAATTGGGGCATTAATAGGCGAGCAAGCAATATTCTCGACTCTTTACCCTGCACTGCTTCTCCTAACGATGGGATTCAATGATGCGGCAGCAATCGAGTGGAGCGTTGCAGCCACGGTATTCTCATCCCTTGTAATGCTCCCCCTCGTCTCCAGGGGAAAAATACCAACCCCAGCACTATTAGTGGGGTTGGCGCCTTACGTGGCTTACCTAATCATCATGCTTCGCTTATAGTGAAGGACTTGTGCTCCCCCACGTACTCGCCCCAATTCACATCAATCCTATTTATGCGCCCAACTCTAATGCGCCTCAACCAATTAATTAACTCCTCGATCTTAAGCGAGTCCCCCTCAACTATTACAGTCACCGATCCATCCGCCTCATTCCTGGCCACGCCGGTTAATCCCATGGCGAGCGCCTTCCTCCTTATGGTTGGCCTCATGCCAACTCCCTGTACTTCCCCCCATAATTTAATCAGTGCCCTTCTCTTTCTATCTAGAGTCAGGACCGGGGACTTAAGCTTGGCTGCAAGGCCCTTATCAGCTATGAGCGGTAATACATTGCTTGGAACCATTAGTTCCCCGCTTCCCTTCCCCATTACTCTCCCAATCACCATTGGCTTAAGCCGCCGTATTTGGCTTAACTCATTCATTAACTCCTCAATAACTTTCCTGTGAGCCACTATGGCCAACGAACCATTGGTGCCGGACGTGGCGTCCGCCATTATGTAGTTCTCAGCCGCGAATCTAGCCACAGCCTCATTCACTAGGGGCACATTCTCCAGCTTAATATTGACGCGGGCCTGCTCCGCTAATTCCTTGAACACAAATATGCCGGGCCCACTTATATCTACCGTGGCCGCCACGTGCCTTAATGGGTCGAAATCCTCCCCAATAAGCGGTAAGTGCCTATTTATTACCTTGGCGACATCGATGTTGGGTATCATCATTGTCTTCATGGTTTCATTCTTTAGCTCCTCTAATTCATCCACGCTCATCACTTCCTCCTCGAAGCTCCTCATGAGGTCTTGATCGATGTGAATGGTTACGAAGGTGCCTATCACGCTTAATTGCCCGAGGGGGCCCGTTACCATTACCTGGAAATCCTCATTTATCTTATCATAGAAGAAAGGCGGCTCCTTATCCATTTCCCCAGTAACCGTTGCCCCAATCAATAGGTACCCCATTCCCGGTTGAGGCGCGTCCCGCAGCTCGGCGCCTATGGATTCCGCGAACCTAGCTATGTTACTCCTCATCTCATTCATGTACATGCTGGGCGCATCATAGACGGGGTAAATGACTAGCTTCTCATACGCTCCCTTAACGAATAAATCATTTAATGCATTACTGATGGCGACGGATACCTGCGTGTAGGAGGCCACCTCATCAGTTGGATCTATTACCTGTATGGTATCGTTATTGGCCAGAACATAGCTATTCGCCTCCTTATCCCTGGTCTTAATCATGTCTATGATGAAAACATCTGTTCCAGGCTTAGTGGTGACTATGCTGTGCCCCTTCCCGATCAGGATTCTCCTCCTCGTGGATCCCAATTCCTTATAGAGGCGGAGAACTGCCTTGGCGAATCCCTCGGCGTCCCCGGCCTCGCCCTGAAACACTTGAGCCAGCAAAACAACTGTGTCGGGCTCGAATTCCTCTATGATTCCCTTATCCAGCCTCACCTCGCTTAGTCCAGTGATCAGCCTCGAGACCTCAGCCCCACGGCCGCTGAGGACAGCCACGTCCTCCCTAGGCGAAATATCTAAGTTAAGCCCAGCCATTTCCTTATTCATTATCGATAATGCTGGGTATAGCACTTTATATAGATCCACCTTAACCGAGCAACCAAGTGCGAGGGACGTTAAATTAACGCCGACTTCAGCGTATTTCCTAATATGTGACTCAAACCTCTCTATTCTATTCATGCCATAGCTATGGCTAAATGCCGTTTAAAGTCATTGAACTATGCATAATATGCAGGGCAGATTTTTAATTTAAACAGTTACCTGATTCTCCAAATATGTCTCAAGTATATGAGATCGACGTGAAGGGAGTAGAGTGTCCCCAACCAATTAATGCGGTGGCGAAGGAATTATCCAAGATGCCGATAGGCACTCAATTCAGAATAATAACCGATAATTACGTGTGCTACATGATGCTTCAACGCCTACTTAAAATGCTTGGGGAACGCATAGACTCCACGACTGAGCATGAGGATGCAGAGGAATACGAGATAATGGCGACTAGATTAATGTGAGCAGAGCAAAAGAATCCATTGCTGGAGGATTCCCGGGGATCCATAATATTTTAATTTTGAATCGAGGAAGCAGACTCGTGAGGAGAGGTGCGCCTGGGTTTAAGGTGGATGGCTTGCCCTATGGGGCTAGGGTATATATGAATAATCAGGTCCTGATGCCGGCCAGCCTCGTTAGATTGCTTAACGTGATTCATGTGCGGTACGTGGATCTAGTGGTGGAGCATAAGGGCATTAAGATAGAGATGCATGGAGTTAAGCTACTTAAGACTAGGCACACCGATTCCAGGCAATTCACTATTCCCAAGGATATCAGGGATAAGTACGGCATTCAGCCCGGCGATAAGATAACCATAATAGAAGTAAGGCGCTCCTCCGCGCAGTGAACTACCCCGTCCTCATGGGGCTTCCCGCTTCCCCGCCCAGCCTGCATCGTCACGGGTAGTAGGCGGAGCTCCACGGGCGCTACGGGCGGCTCCCGCCCCGGCCCTCTGGGCTTTTAACGCCCTCACCCTCCACGGAAACGCCACCATTTAAACGCCTCTAGGGGGCCATCCCCTTCCGCGAGGAGAGGGCTCTTCCGCCCCCCTTAACCCCCCTTAAGATAAAGGATTAAAAAACCAAGAACTAAAGACAATCATGTGCGACAAGTACTGGGAATTAAGGCAATACATAGAAGTGACGTGTGGTCCCAAATCGCTCCTCACCAAGCTTCGAGGCGATTCATCGGAGAATGATTTAGCCATTTACTGGAGGGAGGCCAATAATGATGTGTTTAAGGTAGCTCTTCCCGGGTTCAGCGCTAGGGCTGTGCTCCTAGGCGGGTTGCCCCACATATCGCCGGAGGACATAGTGCTCTCTCTCCCACTTAATGGGAATTACCTGGGTTCCCTAATTAGGTTCCTGCCCCCAGTTGATTGGGGTTGGGTGATAATGCAGGCGCAAAGAATTGGGGGAAAATACGTCTCGCAACTAATGAGCTTCAAGAACATGATCAAAGAGTTGTGAGAGGAAAAAGAAAAGGAAAGAAAAAGGATTATTTTGATTTGGTTTTAGTTTTAATTTTATTACTTGCTGCCTGGACCGAAGAGTCCGCCTGCCATTCTCTTTCTTCTCCAGTTGCCGTACTCTATCAAGGCGATGACCACTATTATTATCACTATCACTACCAGCACTATTAACAGTATCACTGTACTCATTGGGACGAATGTGTTTCCAATCATGTAGCCGCTAACTGGTAGAGTCACCGTCAATGGGTAGCTGGTTCCAGGCGATAGGGTCACTGTTCTGCTCGAGGTTGCTCCATACGCGCTCACGGTCACGGTGTAGGTGTAGCCGCTCCCGCTTGGAAGCACTACATCCACGGAGCCTATGCCGCTCGCGACAACAACGCCATTATAGCTCACATTAATTGCCGCATTGCTGAATGCAACTCCATTCTGGGACACCGCGCTCACCTTAAGCTCAGCCACTGGTATCGATAGCGTGGATACCGTGCCATTGCTAACCGTCACAGTCGCAGTGTACGGCACATTACTAATGCTTCCGCTCAGCGTGTAGCTGCCGCTTGGGAGAGTCAAGCTTACTGCTGCAGTGTTTCCGCTTGCCACGGTCTTGCCATTATACGATAGCGACAGTGTGTAGCTCTGTGGAGTTAATCCGCCGGTGAAGCCCACGCTTAAGGCACCGGTGCTGAACGTGGCTGGCGCGACCGCTCCACTGCTCACGCTGACCGTTACTGGACTTAATGGTACTCCATTGAGGGTACCGGTTAACGTGTAGGTACCTGTCGGCACCACTAAGCTTACTGCTGCAGTGTTTCCGCTTGCCACAGTCATTCCATTATATAGCAGGTTAACTGTGTAGGGCTCGCTGGATGCTGGCGCCACCGCGAAGCCCACGGCTAACTTACCTACTGGTATTGATACTGGCTCTACTTGTCCATTGCTTACCGAGACGGTGATTGGGGTTATGGGCACCCCATCAACTGAGCCGCTCAGCGAGTAGCCTAGGGTTCCGCTTGGCAATGCGGGAACCACTACTGCTCCAGTTATGTCGAGGGTTGCTATATTCATTCCATTATAGGTCAAATTATACGTGGCTTGGCTTGGAACTAGGCTGCTTGGGTACTGCAGCGAGACCTCGGCGGCCGGTACAGTGAACTGCAGAGGTGCACTATAGTTGCTGCTGCCTAGGTAGTAATTCACTGCGTAATTAATGGGTATTCCCATCCAACTATTCTCGGTCACCGATATTGATGCTCCAGAGGTACTTATCGGCAATAGTGGGGTCTCTATTTGGCCGCTGCTCGGCACGGTGAATGTACCGCTGTACACCGTGGTAGTTCCTACCTTGGATACCTTAGCTAATCCACCGACTCCAGTTATTTGATACACTGGTTCGCTTACTGCAACGCTGAGCTGGGCGCCAGTTGGCACAGTGCCTAGACTGGTCGAGGCGCTTATAGGTAATCCAGTGCTCACTCCGATCGTTACAGGCGTCAACACTGCCCGCATCACTATATTGAATCCGCTGCTTGGTACTGTTGCTCCTCTCTGTATTGAGAAGCTGCTTGCTCCAACAGGCACGTAACCCACGCCTGGTACATAGGCGTAGGCAGTTACGTTGAAGTTAGTGGCCGGCACTTGGCTATATACTTGCTGCGTCAAGAGGTGAGACACCCTTATATCATATATGGTGGAGCTGCCGTCATCTCCAGTGACTCCGCTAGCCATGAACTCAAATCCCCTAGTCGCGGTATCAGTCACTATAACGGTGGCGTTGCTGACCGGTTGCCCACCGACAGTATCAACAGTTATCGTCACTGGGTAAACGTAGGTCCTCACTGCCTGTGTCTGGAATGCATCGCCAAGTTGAGTGATATCATTCTGAACGCCAGTATCATAGACATCTATGTATGGATACCTAGCGCCGTTTATCAAGTAGAGCAGGTAACTATCATACCAATACACCACGATCCTAGGCGTTGGATATCCATATGATTGAGCCGCGGTATTGCTGGTGATTCCAATAGTGACATTATCATAGGTTGCCGACGTGTAATTAGCCGTGAAGTATCTCACTGGTACTCCCTCAGCCTCGCTGCTAGTTACCGTGCTTATGGCTCCATTGGATGCCACGTAATTCGCAGATAGAGTAACGCTTATGCTGACGGGTAATGGCTGCAGCAGCGTACCGTTATTGCCGGATATCATTAATGCGACCAACTGGTTGCCGAAGTAGGCAGCTATGGTTTGGTTAGCCAGAGGCCTGCTGTTCCAGTCCTGCACTTGGATCGATGGCGAGTAGTATGCCATGGGTGTGGCGGTCCCGTTTAGCCATATCTTGGCGAACTCATCCCCATCAGTGGTTGGGAATATGTCATTGGGTCCCACGAAGCCAGTATCGTTCTTGCCCTTCAATACGGCGGGTCCTCTCGTTATATAGCCATTACCGGATCCTAGGTGGGTTCCAGCATATATCTCGCTGAATACGTCCGGCACAGTTATGCTTGCGGTAACAACTATTGGCTTCACGTATCCCTGCAGTGATCCGAGGCTTATCATTGTGCCGTTGGGCAGCACGAAGTTGTAGCTGGCAGTTGCCTTAGTGTATGTGACGTTGTACCGGTACGAGTAGACCACGGTGAAGGTCACGTTCAGCTGCGGCTCATAGAATTCCAGCACTGGAACATAGCCGCTCTTCATGGTTGCATTCGCCAACACGCTGCTGCCGTAAATGTACTTAGCGGGGACAGTGGTTATCTCTCCAAATGGTAGAGCCATTGGTGAACTATATGTCGTTGAATTAACTGCGGTTCCATTCACTATGAAGGTGTAGCCGCTGAGCTTCAGGGATAGGCTTTGTATTGCATATGGTTGTGGCGCTGGGGTCGTCATGTCATTGAATACTGATATGCCCTCCAGGGCTATCGTCGGCAAGTTAACGACTCCCTGTGCGCTGTCCACTAGGTAGAGCGGCGTTCCATCTACTTGTCCATAGATTCCATATATTGGCCAGGAACCGGCTCCCGTTCCAAAGCCGACTCCGGGCACAATCATGTTGCTGGTCACGGTTCCTTGGCTGCCGGCGTAGACGGTGTTCCATCCGCCACTTACATTGTATGCATTCATCACTATGAAGGTGGTGGCGTTGACGTATGGGGTTGGCACTATATCATTTAGCGTGGACGGCGTGTATCCTGCGGTGTATACATTCAGCATGCCGGCTGGAGCTAGGTTCGGCGTATTCTGGGTGCCTAACACGTATGCCCTCGCTATCTTAGCGAAGAGCAAGGCATTCCCAACTGAGGTATACGGTGCTTGAGATAGTTCGCTGGCCAGTGAAACCAGTGAATTCAGCCTACCAGTTATGTTTGTTGGCATTATTGGAGTGTATCCAGCGGTGTTTGGCGCATAGGTGGGTACATCAAATGTAGCAACTCCACTGCTTCCCACGGGTATCAGTACCGTGAATGGGGTGCCGAAGTATGGTGCCCACGTTGAGTCGGGCACTACCTTCCACCACCAAACTCCATTCNTGTTAGTCGTGTTGCTATAGAGATTAGCGCTGGTGAGNGTTGAGTAGCCGCCNATNCCTGTGCTGAGCACTGCATTCGTCTCATTNGTCCATGAACCGGTCCCCATCATGGTTANGTTAACATATATCGCGGTCACNTNGGCTNCTCNGNTCAGTATCTGCTTCGCCAGGCTCAATGTTTGGTTGGGCGTCTTAACTAGCTCGGCAACTAGGTTCGGCAGCGAGATGGATGTTAGTGGAACCACTAATGGGTCCCACCTGCCTAACGCTGCCTGGAATTGCGGAGTCACATCAACGGTTCCTAGAGTGAAGTTATAGCTTGCCGTGGCATTAGTCACGGTCACTATTATTGTTGCGACTGCGCCCTTAATGGTGCTTCCCGGCATCACCATTATGTAGGTCTCCATTGACCTCAAGCTAAGCGGCGGTATTCCGCCGAAGTTAGTGAACACGAATGTGGTCTCATTCCCAGCAGCATTGGTGACCATCATGGTGGCTGGCGGCGTCTTTAACTCATTCGTTAACTCGGCGAACTTGGTTGTTCCAGTGACGCTGGGCACTTGATCCAGCGCGACGAATGGTTCTGCGTAATTGCTGTAGCCTATGGCGAAGGNTGGGGTGCCAACGGTCACGTTGAAGTAGTATCCCTTAGCATTGCTATACAGGTTGCTCATGGGTAANCCGGTTACGGTTGTGCCGCTAATGCTTGCTCCAAACAGGTTGGGCAGCATGTAGTATACCAGTGAGGCGGAGTTATTGTAGGCTTCCTTGGAGTAGTCCGCCACCAAGGCATTGCCGATGACCTTTCTTATCTCTATCCACTTGCTTCCCTGCGTCACGAATAAGTTACCGGTCGTGTATGCGCTGGCATAGCTACTGAATGGGTAAACTAAGCCATTGAAGTATTTGCCCCAAGTCGCGAATCCAGTATTACTGGTGTTAACGTATCCCCTGAATAATGAGTCATAGAACGTCAATGAAACCACTGTGTTGGGCACCGTGTAGTGGAGCGACTTGCTTGTCACAGTGAACTGTATCGGGTAGACGCTGGTCACTAGAACAACGGAGCCAAGCGGAACTGGCGTGGCTTTTCCACCAATGTAGACGGTGTAGCTGGTGACGTACTTAATGGTTCCATTACTGAATGCCAATGCTATTTCATTGGCTGGAGGCACTGGGAACACGCTGCTGAACACTTCATAGCCTAGGTAGAATGCCTTCGCATCAAACATTTGTCCAGGCATGAATGCCCTGGCCCTGAACGCCGTTCCCTGTCCAGATATCAGGTAGCTGGGCAGAGTGAATACGGCGTATGGACCCGCATTGGAGGCGTTGGCCAGCACCACGGCGGTGTCCACGAATGAGGCATTGCCGAGCACCCAGTTATAGTTCCTGGATGCCACGGCAGCCCTCTCCTTATAGAGGTAAGTCTGCGATAAGTTCCTGAACTGGGCCAATCCGCCGGCTATAGCTATTAGGTTGAAGTCAGTCTGGTTATACACCTCATTGGCGGTCTCATTGTACCAAATGCTGGCTAAGTTGTATGGACTGAATTGATCATTCAGCACAAGCGTCGTGTTGCTCCATATGGCTACTCCTGGGTACGCTGGGTAAATTGGTTGGTTCGCCAATACGTTTCCAGCGACATCGGTTACATATACCCGCAGGTTCTCAACGGGCACGGTTATCTTGAATACCTCATAGCATGTGGCGGTCATTGGCACGGTGTATGAGGTGTTGTAGTAAATCAATAGGTTCTGGTCAAGTTCTCCCCTGGTTCCATAGGTGTATGCAGTGGTCGTCTGGTTAAGGTTAAGCCACTCGGCGTATGCCGTGAATGATTGGTTCAATGCATTCTGCTGAGGCGTGTACGTGTATGCATTATCCACGCTCGGATAGAGTGTCCTAACCTCAAGCGTGAAGTAAGAGAATGGCTTTATATACGGCGCATTTATGGGCACATCAGTCACTATAGCCATGCCGTAAGGCTCGGCAGTGCTGAAACCAGTTATTAGCCCATTCATCTTGAATTCCTCGGTTCCATTGGTTATTCCCTGCACCATTTCCTGCCCATTAACTCCGCTGAGCGCCTCCACCACGAAGCCGGGCAGCGAGTACCCTGTGGTGGATACCACATTAACGGTTATGTCGATTAATGGGAAGTAAATGTTGTTCACGCCAGTGGCGTTGAGCGTCACGGTGCCGGTCGGCTGCCTAGTGACTGGGCTAACCGATGGCATCACGTAGCCGAAGTAAATCAATGTGAAGTTAGCTGTTGGCTTAACCACTTGAATCGGCACGTTCCACACATTTACCTTCACTGGGAACTGAAGCAATGTGTATGGGTAGGAGAATGCAATGGTCTCATTAAAGCTGCCGAATGGAGTTGAGACCTCGACGACTCCGCTGGTTATCGGCTCATTGCAGAGATTCAGGAACTCCACCTTAACGAAGTAGACGTGGACTGCAGTGTATGCCTGTTCACTTAATAGCGTTAATCCATTGGATAAAGTAACGGACTGCTCAGCGGTTGCTCCGTATAAGGTATTATTAACTGTGCTTGGGTACAGGGATGGTGGGTAGTACGCCGTGAATTCGGGAACCACGTATTGCCCAGAGGCAGTGGTCGGTGACCCGAACACCGTCGTCGTTATTCCACTTTTGTTGGCAACATATGTGGCATTGAATGTGCCGACGCCCACCTGCATGCCATCATAGTTGAGCTGCAGCCTATAGAAGGCTGACTTAAGCGTGGGCAAGTACTGGCCAACTACTGCTCCATTCACCACATTTATGTCGCCCATTAGCGTGGGCAACGGCACTAGAACCGCTGGGGATTGGCTGAGCACTCCCTGGTGATTGTAAACCATTTGTAGGGATGGGAATATGGCTACATCGCTATATCCGCTAATGGTGACGCCGCCCGTCGCCAATAATGATAGCGAGGCCGTGGATGTTCCATAGTATAGCGCCGCAGAAACCGCTTGGGCCTTCTCGGCCGGCAGCGGGGATTGGCTGAATACGGAATACGTTGGAGTGTAGAGAGTTACATAGAACTCAACGGGAAGCAGCGACGTGTACACCACGGGTATCTCCTCGTACGTGGTATCACTCTGTATCATGTAATTGACTAGGGGTGCAAGGTTTAGATCAGCCACATCCCAAGTACCAACATTAGTCTGATACTCCACCACCAAGTTCAACGCGCTAACGGACAAGGGAGTAACGGTAGGTATAGAGCTAGTGCCTGGAGGCGGAACCTCAGTTACAACGCCCGTGTACTCAACTGCGGGTATGCTAACCACGTTGGGCGTTAAGAGGAAGTTTATGGGTAATGGACCGTAGAGTATAGTCCTGTTAGCCATTACCTCAAAGAGCAGCGAATCCTGGGAAACAGGGTAAGCGCTGAGTCCAAACGCTGATCCAGCTATTAAGTTACCCTTTATATCGGATACCGCGCCGGCATTGAACGATATTAATCCAATGCCCAACACGAACTCGGGCACAGCCGCCCCAACTCCATAATTATATCCATTAAGTGAGGAAACACCAACAAGAGTATCATTGAAGAAGTCATATGCAGCCATAATTCCACCTGATAACAGCGAGCCACTCCATATATAACCACTTGTATATCCTCCCCATGGGTAATGGGTGACTGAGTACAGTGTTACTGTTACTTGGGATCCAGTGCCTGGGTTGAAGTAGGTGTAGTTGATCCCTATGTTAAAGCTGACCGGATTGGCCTCGCCGGCTTGATCAAATCCTATTAGTTG